>NZ_MXAX01000214.1:0-3533 GCF_019249195.1 Rickettsia sp. TH2014
TTGTTCAAATTGCGGTAATATTTGTTGCAAATGTATTTCGTCTTCATGCATAATACCGATATCTAAATCATCGTCAAAAGGAATTATGCCTTGATGTCTAACGGCTCCAAGCAGAGTGCCGCCTTCTATCCAATAATTAATATTATTCTTACCAAGTAGCTCATGAGTATCTTTCATTAGCTGATAAAGGCTAAGTGCTTTTTTCTCACTAATTCTATATTTTTTTACTTGTTCATCACTTAAGGTTACATATCGCCAGTCATGTTCTAATATATAAGCATAAAAAAATATGCCGGCAAATATAATTAATATTAAGCCTGTAATATTTTTAAAGGATAACATCGACTTTAATTTCATCATCTTTCATCTCAAATTGTATTTCTTCTGCCGATGTGACGTTTTTTAAATCTTCTGTTAATTCTGCAGATAATTCTATGCCGCTAACTTTAAGCAGTTTTATAGGAGCTTTTATAGATAGATTTTTCTCAGCTTTGAATTTTCTGACGATATCTAAAATTTCAAGCAGCCCTTCTGCTCCTTTTGCATCTATATTATAGTTTAAGTCACTGTAATTAGTCCAGCTGCCCTTAACGTGAACAGAATTTTCACTATATAATAGCTGATATAATTCTTCGGTAATATGCGGCACGAACGGTGCAAATAGTTTCAATAACATTTGCATAATATGATATAAAGTTAATATGCTACTATATTGTCCTTGCGGGTTTTTATTTTCTTCATCATAAGCTCGATTTTTACTTATCTCTAAATAATTATCACAAAATATTGCCCAGAAAAATTTTTCTGTTAAGTGCATAGCATTTGCATATTCATAATTTTGTAACTCATTTGTGGCTAGCTTAACTAGTTCTACTAGCTTATTAATAACCCACTGATCAAATTCGTGAGTAACTTTCTCTTTAATATCGAACAAGCTTACTTTTTTATCTTCATCTTTTAATTTCTCAAAATGTATAGAAACAAATTTAGCGGCATTCCATAGCTTGTTAACAAGCCTTTTGCCGTTTTTCATAACGTCTTCAGAATAGGCGGTATCGCTACCCAGTTTTGAATTTGCCGACCAATAACGTATGACATCGGAACCGTATTGCTCTAGCAGTTTTTCAGGTACTAAAACATTACCCTTAGATTTAGACATTTTACTTCGGTCTTCAGCTAAGCACCAACCGCTTACCATGATGTTTTTCCACGGCAAAGTATTTTGGTGTAAATGAGCTTTTAAGATAGTATAGAACGCCCAAGTTCTTATAATTTCATGTGCTTGAGGTCTTAAATCCATCGGAAATAATTTATCGTGTCTATCTTTATTAACAGTGAAACCATCAGAAATACCATGAGTAGAAAGTTGAGGCGAAACGGAACTTGTTGCCCATGTATCCATAACATCTAAGTCAGGCTCTACTTCCTCCTTACTATAACCTATAGGCAAATCTTTTAGGGGGTCAATAGGTAGTTGCGAGACATCAGCATATAAAATCTTGCCTTCCTCACCGGCTCTTTTAGAGTACCAAACAGGGAAAGGTACGCCGAAATAACGTTGCCTACTTATGCACCAATCCCAACTAATGGCGTTAATCCAATTCTCTAAACGAATCTTCATATTTTTAGGATGCCAATTTAACTCACTTGCTCTTTTAAGTAGAGCTTCTTTATGTGATATAGTTTTAACGAACCATTGCGGTACGGTTAGTATCTCAAGAGGAGTCCCTGACCCCTCAGCACATTTAACGGTATGAGTTATCTCTTCTTGTTTAGTAAGTAAATTCTGCTCTTTTAAAATATCTATTATTTTTGTCCTAGCTTCTTTAATTTTTAATCCGTCTATAGCAATATCATGAGGGAAATCTATCGTACCTTTCTTAGTTACAATAGTTTTTAAAGGCAAATTATGTGTTTTCCACCAAGTAATATCCGTTTGATCACCAAATGTACAGCACATAACTAAACCCGTACCTTTATCTTGTTGTACTAAAGGATCGGCAAGTAGCGGAACTTTAGCATTAAACAGTGGAGTAACGGCAAATTTGCCCGCTAGATGATTATAACGCTTGTCATCAGGGTGATAAAATACGGCGACGCAAGCTGGTAATAACTCAGGTCTTGTAGTTGCAATAGTAATAGACCTCTTCCCAAACTCTACTTCTAGAGGTAATTTGTGCGTCAATCCGGTACTCGCATCCTCGCGTACTTTTATGTACGCTGCGGTACTGCGTTCCGTGTTTCCTACAAATTCCTCTCTATAAGCGAATTTGGAAAAAGGTCTATCATCTTCTTCAATTTCAAAAGTAATATAATTCATGAAAGAGGTTTTTTCCTTGTCCTCAATATCAGCTTGAGCAAGAGCGGTGCCGTCTACCGGATCCCATAATATTGGCTGATCATTGCGATAAACCTCGCCTTTTTTAACTAAATCAAGAAAAGACATTTGAGATATTTTTCGAGATAAAGGACTGATAGTTTGGTACTCTAAACTCCAATCAACCGATAATGCTATTTGGTTAAATAGACTTCTAAACCTCTCTTCTTCATTTGCTACTACCTCTTCACAAATTTTTATAAACTCAGATCGAGACATATTATAAGCTTTGATCTGTTTTTGCTTTTCAACAAGTCTCTCGGTCGGTAGCCCGTTATCATCAAAACCCATAGGATAGAAGATATTTTTACCCGTCATACGCTGAAAACGTACGATAAAGTCGGTTTGCGTATAGCTATAAACATGTCCGATATGTAACTGCCCCGAAACCGTCGGCGGCGGCGTATCGATTATATAAGTTTCTTCTTTTGAAATATTTGGATCATACGCATAAATTTGTTTTTCTTGCCAAACTTGCTGCCACTTTTTTTCATTTTCAGTAAAATTATAATTTTTTGGAAATTCTTTCATATGTTTTATTCGTGTTTAAGAATATTATTATAAAGATTATATGCGATTATGACAAGATACGTTTCTTTTCTTTGATATGATTTGGAGATTTAGAATTTGTGCAGCAGGTTGCTGCACAATATCGTATTTATTTAAATTTAAAAAATTACTTTTTTACAATTGAACGAATAAAATTTTCTTCACGATGTGTAATTTTGGCAATAAGAGAAATTTTAAAGCCTTCAGTAAACATTTCTTTTGCTACAATTACCGCTCTGTTGTGGTCTCCTATCTCAATACCTTGTGCCACACCTTCCTCTCTTCCTTCTTCTCTATATGTGTCAGCGATAGTTTTCATAATAATATCCTTATCTTGCGGTAATAGATGTTTATTCAATACTTCTACTAATTCAGGTTGTTTTTGTTTTGATAATTTTGCATCAGTATACCATAAGAACGATCTTAGGTAAATATAACCTTTTTCTTTATCCAATATTATAATATGTTTAAACTTTGTTAAAAATTTTTCCCATAGTTTTATCATATCACGCATGTGTATATATTTCATCATATATTCTAGCATGCCTAAATGCTTTTTCTTGATGATTCGGTAATCCTCCCATTTTTAATCGCAATAGAGAGTAGA
>NZ_MXAX01000214.1:3546-3656 GCF_019249195.1 Rickettsia sp. TH2014
AGAGCTAATTTTTGTATTGGTGTTATACCGCCAATAGCCATATTAAGTCTTTCGTTATTATAAGACCAAAGCCATTGAGTTGCAAGATCCTGTGCTTCTTGTATATTAAC
>NZ_MXAX01000215.1:0-1126 GCF_019249195.1 Rickettsia sp. TH2014
TTGTTCAAATTGCGGTAATATTTGTTGCAAATGTATTTCGTCTTCATGCATAATACCGATATCTAAATCATCGTCAAAAGGAATTATGCCTTGATGTCTAACGGCTCCAAGCAGAGTGCCGCCTTCTATCCAATAATTAATATTATTCTTACCAAGTAGCTCATGAGTATCTTTCATTAGCTGATAAAGGCTAAGTGCTTTTTTCTCACTAATTCTATATTTTTTTACTTGTTCATCACTTAAGGTTACATATCGCCAGTCATGTTCTAATATATAAGCATAAAAAAATATGCCGACGAAAATAGTAAGAATTAAGCGTAAAATATTTTTAAAGGATAATATTGACTTTAATTTTATCACCTTGAACTTTAAATTACATTTTCCTTGCTGATATAACATTTTAAAACAACTGGCTATTACTTCTTTATCTCAATTTGTTTAAAAGCTTATTCTATCCTCTAAAGGACTAAAAGGCTGAGCCGGTTTTAACAATTCCTGCGTTAGTATAAATTTGGTTTTTTTCTCGATATTCGATAAAAAAGGTAAATGTAAGCTATGGGAATGCTCTATCACTGCATACTTATCCCATTCTGGATATTGCCTATTTAGATTTCCTATAGGATCAGCAGGACCATAAACCTCTATACTACCGAATCTATATTTTTTTAAGGGATATAATTCATTATCATAAAATGAACTCTTCGGATACTTATCTCGAACTGCTAAATTAGTATGTATAAATTTGTTTTGTTCTTTATGAAAAATAAAAATATCTAAACAAGCTTTTTTGCATATATTATAAGCTCTCTCGTAGGAAACAGTATAACCGAGTTGTTCAAATTGCGGTAATATTTGTTGCAAATGTATTTCGTCTTCATGCATAATACCGATATCTAAATCATCGTCAAAAGGAATTATGCCTTGATGTCTAACGGCTCCAAGCAGAGTGCCGCCTTCTATCCAATAATTAATATTATTCTTACCAAGTAGCTCATGAGTATCTTTCATTAGCTGATAAAGGCTAAGTGCTTTTTTCTCACTAATTCTATATTTTTTTACTTGTTCATCACTTAAGGTTACATATCGCCAGTCATGTTCTAATATATAAGCATAAAAAAATATGCCG
>NZ_MXAX01000216.1:0-408 GCF_019249195.1 Rickettsia sp. TH2014
AATGGTCCAAGGCATGCAGATTGGTAGAAATGAGGGAAAACACGAAAGAACGATAGAAGTTGCTAAAAATATGCTTAATGCTGGCTCTGATATCGCTTTTATCACTAAAGTTACAGGGCTCTCTATCTCTGAACTCAACCGGCTTCTCAAGCCCTAATCCTTTTAGGTACAAAGGGATATCCCTTTGACCTAAAGTCTTCGGAGGCTCTGTCATTGTATTTTCTCTTTTTGTTGTATTTTCTTTTATATAACCTTTGGGAAATTTATACACTTATTTGGACAGAGCTTATTTCAGCGGAGAATTTGCCTGAATTTAGATAAAGCATTCTTGCTTGTTCTAGTTTGTCTAAATCGGTTCTAGTGTAATAGTTGAGATTTAATCTTACATTTAGTAAAATTAAGATAATA
>NZ_MXAX01000217.1:0-1191 GCF_019249195.1 Rickettsia sp. TH2014
CAACAACGCCTTGCGAGGAAATGACGATAAAATTACCTTTTTAAGGCAATACCAAATATATTTTGCAAAGCTAGAAATATTAATATAGATTAAGTACAAAAAGGAATTAGTGAGTAAAATGCCGAAAAACCAGAATTTAGATATAGAAAGAAAACAAGATCATATTGAAATTAATCTTACGAAAAACGTTGCATCTACGCTTACAAGCGGTTTTGAATCTATGCAATTTATTCACAACGCATTACCGGAAATTAACTACGATAGCATAGATACTACTAGTACTTTCCTTGGAACATCTTTGCAAGCACCTATTCTAATTTCTAGTATGACCGGAGGCACGACTAGAGCTAGCGATATCAATTATCGACTTGCACAAGCCGCCCAAAAAGCCGGAATTGCTATGGGGCTTGGTTCTATGCGGGTTTTGTTAACGAAGCTGGATACGATCGAGACATTTGCGGTAAGGGATGTTGCCCCTGATATTCCATTACTTGCTAATATCGGTGCAGTGCAGCTTAATTACGGGGTAACACCTAAAGAATGTCAGTATTTAGTTGATACTACTAAAGCTGATGCCTTAATCTTACATCTAAACGTATTGCAGGAACTGACTCAGCCGGAAGGTAATAGAAACTGGGAAAATCTTTTGCCTAAGATAAAAGAGCTAGTTAATTACCTCTCTGTGCCTGTAATTGTTAAAGAAGTAGGATACGGTTTATCTAAAAAAGTTGCTGAAAGCCTTATAGGGGTAGGGGTTAAGGTTCTTGATATTGCAGGGAGCGGCGGAACATCTTGGAGTCAAGTAGAGGCTTATCGTGCTACAAATTCACTGCAAAACCGTATAGCTAGTAGCTTTATTAACTGGGGAATCCCGACTTTAGATTCTCTAAAAATGGTGAGAGAAGTATCGAGGGACATTCCGATTATTGCTAGCGGCGGGTTAAAATCCGGCATTGACGGGGCGAAAGCAATCCGGATGGGAGCTAATATTTTTGGACTCGCCGGTCAATTCTTAAAAGCGGCAGATACATCAGAAAGCTTACTTTCCGAAGAGATACAATTAATAATCGAGCAGCTTAAAATTACCATGCTATGCACCGGATCACGCACTTTAAAAGATTTAGCAAAAGCAGAGATAAAACTTTAGGTCATGCCTCCATATTGCAGTTACGCCTATTAAAAAGCTATACG
>NZ_MXAX01000218.1:0-903 GCF_019249195.1 Rickettsia sp. TH2014
ATATAATTTTTATAATGTCTGTAAGATTAAATCTTGACTTCTACATCAATTTTAATTCCGTATTATTATTTCAACACACAACTCTGCTTATTATAAGCTAGTTTTTTACAAACTGCTTTAGCTTGACTAAGACTACCATAATCACCGGCTAAGATTAAATAGAAAAATTTGCCGTCGTCATATTTAACTTTTTTGGTTGTGATAACAACATTTTTAAGAATTTTCGGGAATTTCTTTTTTATTCTTTCCCCTTCTTGCATTGCTTCTGCTCCAGATTTTACCGAACCAAGCTGTATTTTATAACTCTCATTATTTTTACAATTTTTAGCATTACTAACCTTATCCTTACTTCCTTTTTCAAGCTTTATTATATTTAAATCCGTTTCATTTTTGGAGTTATCACTTGGCTCTATTAATGCAATAAGGTTGGATATTTCATCAAAAGATTCATCACCTTGACTTTGGTTATGAGAATCTATATTCATAGGTTTCTCAGGGTCAGGAAGCAATTTTACGGTTTTAATATTTGTATCTTTAGCAATAAGATTTTCATATATACTACTATGTACTGCTGCTATTTTGTTATTTTCTATTATAGACGGTTTTATTTTTGTAGGCAGCTCATCAGGATAAATAGTAATTACCGGCTTGCTATTCTGATAATATTGATAACCAAAATAAATAGCGGATATACATATTAAGCATACTAGACATATTTTAACAAAAATATTATTGATCATATTTAGTAATTTGATAATAAAAAAACGTCATTGCGTGGAGATTAAAAAAAGTCAATATAGCGCTTAGAGTATAAAAATAATTAAATTTTATATAATTCTAAAAGCTATATTGAGCTTTCCCAAGGGCAATCATTTCATTTGTAGAAGTCAAGATTTAATCTTA
>NZ_MXAX01000219.1:0-363 GCF_019249195.1 Rickettsia sp. TH2014
GGCGTAACTGCAATATGGAGGCATGACCTTTTTCTTCTTGAGTCTTTGCTTCTAACAATCTCTTATTTGTACTTGAATTTGCTTTGAGTCTTGCTTCTTCAATGTAGTTTTCTACAAGCCATTCAGCTATTCCATAAGAGGTAAATTTCTGCCCTTCATTTTCTTTTAAAAAACCAATGATAGCATTCTTACGATCAAATTCCATATTAAATATACTAATAATTGAAATACTATAAATATATACATGTTATTTTATAAATTTCATCTTTAAACTACCAATCTTGATGATTTTATAAAGTATTATTTATACTATGAGTAAATGAAAAGTAGGTAGACGAAGTTTAATTTGGAAAAGAGCAAGGT
>NZ_MXAX01000219.1:376-5482 GCF_019249195.1 Rickettsia sp. TH2014
TGACCGCAGCGTACAACTAGTACGTGAGGATTATCAGCAAGAGACTTTGTCTCCAATTTTTCAAATTAAACGAGTGTGCTTTTCAAATTTAGAAAATAATGTTTTGAAGTTGCGAGTAGTAATATTTGCTACTTCTTTTGATGTGATATTTTTGAGTTCGGCGACTTTCTCGGCAACATATCTAACGAAAGCCGGTTCGTTTTGTTTGCCTCGCATAGGCGTAGGTGCTAAATAAGGTGAGTCGGTTTCAATCAATAATCTATCGAGCGGCACATATTTAACTATTTCCTGCAAATCGGTTGCATTCTTGAAAGTAATAATACCGGACATTGAAATATATAAACCGATATCTAACATTTTGGTTGCTAGATTTTTTGATGAGATAAAACAATGAATTAGCCCGGGAAATTTAGTATTACGCATTTCCGAGGTTAAAATGTCAATAGTGTCTTCGTCTGCTTCTCTTGTATGAACAATAATAGGTAAATTAGTAGCGGATGCCGCATGTATATGTGCTACAAATGAATCTTGCTGTAATTTTTTATCGTAAGGCTGATGATAATAATCAAGACCTGTCTCACCGATTCCGATAATTTTCGGATGCTTGGTAAGCTTAATAATTACCTCAGCGTCATTGCGAGGAGAGATGTAGTCTTGACGTGGCGATCTTGTCCAAACTTCCTGAGATTGCCACAGCACTTGCAGTGCCTCGCAATGACTAATAGAAGAATTCACTTCGCACGGATGCGCCCCAACAGAAGCAAAAACATTTTCATATTTTTCAGCTATTTCTAAAATAATCGGTAATTCTTCAATTTTAGTGCAGATAGTTTGCATATACTGTACATTATTTTCTAATGCTCTTTGAATGATAGAATCTAAATCCGTATCTTTAGTAAGTAAATTCAGATGACAATGCGAATCTATTAGCATGCTATAACACCGATGTTATTCCTGCTTTCAGGCGTTGTTGTATGGATACTAGAACCTTCATTGAGAGGAGCGAAGCTTTGTTGCAATCTCATGAAATAAACTCCTGAGGTTGCTTCGTCGAAACTTACAGTTGCTTCTCGCAATGACGATAAAAATTTATTCATACAACATCCCCTCAAATCTTGGAAATATTATGGTAGGTTCTAAAATATCGCTACCCGCCCTTAAAGCATAATCACGTATTAAATGCTTAAATAAACGTTCTTCTTTATTTACCCCTAACTGATCTAGCATTTTATTCGCCGAACTCGGTATAAAAGACAGAAGCATTATCGCAATATAGCGCAACACCTCTAGTAAAGTATATAACACCTCTAACATTTTATCCGGATCGGTTTTTTTCAAATTCCAAGGTGCTTCACTATCAATATAGATATTTGCCTCTTCGGCTAAATTAATAATATTTTCAAGAATTTTATTAATCTCTGTTTTGTCCATCAATAAAATATTCTGCTCGGCAAATTTACTTGCGGTTTTTAAAATCGGTAGCTCATATATTTTATCAATGATATTTTGCTCAATTAACGGCACTTTGCCGTCATTATTTTTATAAACAAAAGATGTAGTACGCTGCAATAAATTACCTATTTTGTTTGATAGCTCGCTATTAATACGGGTAATTAAATTACTGCGAGCAAAGTTACCGTCTGCCCCAAAAGTTACCTCACGCATCAGAAAATACCTAACCTGATCAACGCCGAACTCATCGATTAATTTCATCGGATCAATGGTATTACCAAGAGATTTAGAAATTTTCTGCCCCTCATTCGTCCACCAACCATGAGCCATAACAGTTTTCGGCAGCGGAATTTCAGCGGCCATTAAGAAAGCCGGCCAATAAACCGCATGAAAACGTAAGATATCTTTACCAACTACATGCAAATCAGCCGGCCAAAATTTACCGTAATTACTTTGTGCTTCGGGATAACCGAGTGCCGAAATATAATTAGCAAGTGCATCAAGCCAAACATAAATTACATGTTTTTCGTTATTTGGAACTTTTATCCCCCAGTTAAAAGTAGTACGCGATACTGATAAATCTTTTAGACCTGATTTAACAAAGCTAATTACTTCGTTACGCCTTGATATAGGTCTAATAAAATCAGGATTTGCTTCATAAAACTCAAGCAATTTATTCTGCCATTTTGAAAGGTTAAAGAAATAGCTTGGCTCTTTAACCCATTCAACTGGTGCACCCGTCGGTGCTAAACCGTCACTCGTAAGTTCCGACTCATCAAAAAAAGCCTCATCTCGCACTGCATACCATCCTTCATAAAAACCTTCATAAATAGTACCGTTATCTAGTAATTTTTGCCAAAAAACAGCTACGGCTTCTTTATGCCTATCTTCCGTTGTTCTGATAAAATCATCATTGGAAATATTCATAGCAGTCATCAGATTGCGAAAGCTTTGCGATGTCTGATCAGTAAATTTTTGAGGATCGATATTTTTGCTAATAGCTGCTTTTTCTACTTTCTGCCCGTGTTCGTCAGCCCCAGTTAAAAACATTACATCGAAACCCCGAAGTCGCATGAAACGAGCAATAATGTCGCTTGCAACGCTAGTATAAGCATGACCGATATGAGGAACATCGTTAACGTAATATATAGGGGTAGTAATGTAGTAAGTATTTTTCATAGTATAATTCTAATAAATGAAGAGTTGGTAGACGAAGGTCAATTTCAAAAAGAGCCAGGAGTTCTCAAGACGAGGAGCGGAGCATATACCTAATACGTGAGCACCCTCGTCCTTGTAGAACGACGTAGCCAGTTTTTGAAATTCACCGAGTATATAGATGCTTTTTTATTAACTCATGTACTTCAAGCGGACTTAAATCTGATGCTTTAATTGTTTTTATTCTCTCAGGAAATCTATTACTTAATTCTTTAAAGCAATCATAGATTTTTTTATAAAAATCTATACCTCTTACGTCAAATTTATTGCTCATATTTCGTGAATTGACTCTCTTAATAGCAGTATCCGGCTCTACATCAATAAAAAACGTAATATCCGGCATAAGAGAAGGCATTAAAGTTTTGTGCATATTATAAACTAAATCTATGCCGTTTTCTAGCTCTAATCCTTGATAACATGCAGTTGAGTCAATAAACCTATCACATATTACTATATGTCCATCTTGCAGAGCCGGTATAATTTTCCGCGCCATATGATCATAACGTGCTGCCATAGCTTGTAATAGCTCGGACATGGGTAATAATTCTTCATGTACTAGGATTTCACGCATTTTTTCGGCGACGGCAGTACCGCCAACTTCACGAGTTAAAATAACGGGAGTATTTTGAGATTTTAAATATTCATAGAGCATTTGAGATTGAGTAGATTTGCCAATCCCCTCCCCGCCCTCAAACGTAATAAACTTTCCTTGTTTCAAATTATTCATTAATTACAATTACTTTAAGCTATAACTTTATAATCATATCTCTTAAAAAAATATTTACAAGGAAGATTACATACTTATATACTCCTACAAAATGAAGAACAGTTATACGAAGCTCAATTTGGAAAAGAGCAAGGCGTTTTGAAGCTTTTAACCGCAGCATACATACTAGTACGTGAGGATTAAAAGCAAAAAACAACGTAGTTAATTTTTCAAATTGAGCGAGTATACATTATAAATTTAAATTATTAGTATATGAGCAATTCGTTAAGCAAAAGGGATTTTTCGATTCTAATCGGTAATGCGATGGACCATTTTGATACTGCACTTTATGGTTTTCTTGCACCGTTACTTGCCGGTATTTTCTTTCCGAATCATGATAAAATTGTCGCCTTAATACTTACCTATAGTGTTCTTGCTACATCATTATTTACACGTCCTATAGGCTCTTATTTTTTTGGCGTAATTGCTAAAAAATACGGTGAGGTTTTTGCTTTATCTCACTCTTTGACCGGCGTTGCTTTAACAACTAGCCTAATCGGTCTAATTCCTTCTCATACACAAATAGGCTGGCTTGCACCGCTATTATTAGTTGTGCTTAGGACGTTGCAAGGAGTATACTCCGAGGGTGAATGTGCTATTGCTAAATTATTTATTTTAGAGAATAAAGAAGAAAAAAAAGCGTTTAAAGCTTCTTATCTTTATCAAACATCTACTATGGTCGGTATTATCCTTGCTTCATTTATCAGTACTATAGTTTTAAATGTAGAATATAATACATATTGGCGTTTATGTTTCATATTTGGCGGATTTACGGCCCTTATAGGTTATTTTTTAAGGAAGAGTCAGGATTATACGTCATTGCGAGCGACCAAAAGGAGCGTGGTAATCTCAGGAGTTTTGCCTAAGATTGCTTCGTCAAAACCTACGGTTTTTCCTCGCAATGACGTAGTATCATCGCTATTACACGATCTAACCACAATTTGGAACAACAAGCTAAGTATCTTACGAATTAGTTTTGCAGGCGGTTTCTGGTATATGA
Organism: Rickettsia sp. TH2014; assembly: GCF_019249195.1. Taxonomy (NCBI): domain Bacteria; kingdom Pseudomonadati; phylum Pseudomonadota; class Alphaproteobacteria; order Rickettsiales; family Rickettsiaceae; genus Rickettsia; species Rickettsia sp. TH2014. The sequence goes on from NZ_MXAX01000219.1 coordinate 4,810, forward strand.
TTTATATGATACCGTTCGTATTTATGAATAGTTTTATCCCTCTCATTACTGATATATCTTTAGAAACGATGATGAAGTTTAATACTGAATTTCTAATTTTTGATATGGTGATGATTCCAGTAATCGGATATTTAACAACGAAACTACATTATCTTAAATTATTAAAGAGTATTCTTGTTATAATAATTTTAACCACTATTCCTTTATGGCTATTCTTAAATAATTCTTCTATATGGTATGTTAATTTCGTACGTGTTTGGATTATAACACTTGGCGTTTCTCACTTAGCACCTTTAGATTGCTGGTTAAATGATTTATTTAAAACTTCTGATAAATATATGCTAGTCGGCATCGGCTGGAGTATCGGTTCTTCATTAATCGGACGCCTTACCCCGTCAATCTGCCTAATGCTTTGGCATGTAACAGGTAGCTCTTTATCAATTGCGGTTTATATAACGGTAATATCGATGGTAACCTTCTGGGCTGTGAGAGCGGTACGTTAATAGACCTCTTCGGAAACTCGCTTATAGTGAGAAATTTGAAGGAGACACGGAACACAGAACCGCAGCGTATATAGACATACGTGAGGATTCGAGTACCGGATCGACGTACAAATTACTCCCTATAAGCTGTAGAAGTCAAGATTTAATCTTACAGACATTATAAAAATTAT
>NZ_MXAX01000220.1:135-3126 GCF_019249195.1 Rickettsia sp. TH2014
ACTATTTACTCTAAACTGCAATACGGAGGCACGACCCAACGCCACCAGGCAATTTATACTTTAAAAGATATTTACATCAAAGTTGATCAAATAACTCTAGAGCACACATGGTTTGAAACAATGGATTTAGCGTTGCAGTATGGATTAACACTTTATGATGCTAGCTATTTAGAGTTAGCATTACGCTGTGGGTTACCAATAGCAACCCTTGATAAATCCTTAAAACAAGCAAGTAAAGCTGCCGGGATAGTAGTGTTGTGATTACATCTTTACAAGTCGTAGCCAAGCATCCCAATCACGTTTACCTAAATCTTCTTCAAATGATAATAAGTCTTTTACTGTCTGAGTACATATTTCTATGGAAGGAATTATAAGTTCTTGTTCTTTTGTAGAATTTAGCAAACATTGCGTTTTACAAGCTTGTTCTAAATGGTAAGTATAAAACATAGCTTCATGAATAGTTTTGCCGCAGGTAATAGCACCGTGATTACGAAGTAACATCACGTAATTTTGCTTAAGGTCATTAACGAGCCTACTACTTTGCTTGTCAGCATCTAGCACTAGAGAATTATAATCGTGATATGATATTCTGTCGTAAAAGTGTAATGCCCATTGACTGAGAGGTAAAAGCCTGCATTTTAAAGCAGAAACTGCTATGCTTGCGGGAGTATGATAATGAAAAACGGCAGAAATATCAGGGCGTGCTTTATAAATACTACCATGAATAAAGTAACCGGTTTTATTATATTGATATTCTTCCCCTTCTAAAATTTTTCCATCTAAACTAACTTTTAAAAGATTCTCTGTAGTTACTTCTTCAAACCTTAGTCCAAAAGGATAAATATAGTAAAAATCGGCATTTTTAGGTCTTGCGGATAGATGCGTGTAAGTATGATCATCCAGCGATAAATACGCCATTATTCGGTAAGCGGCAGCTAAATTATATTTTATATTCATTATTATTAAAATCTATATTGAAAAGTTGTCATTGCGAGGAGTTTCGTTAGCAACGACGCGGCAATCTCATGAAATAATGATAAGCTTCTGAGATTGCTTCGTCGAATTACTTTGTAATTCTTCTCGCAATGACGGTGTTCGGGTATCCACGCAATTCGGCTCTATTTAAAAGGAGCATATACCGACTCTCCTTCTGTTTCTATAATCGCTTCTTTAGGAGTTTTTATACATTCTTGTAAGGATTTCTTACCTAAATACGGTGCTAGATTATAATTTAATATATAACATTGTAAATTACCTTTCTTACCACTAAAATTAAATTCAATTTTATTGCCTTGCTCTAATAGCTTTTTAATCTCTATCGTTTGCTGAATAAAATTCTTTTGTTCTAAGCTTAAGTGTTTGATTCTTAATATATTTTTTACTACGGAAAACGCAGAAACAGCAAGAAGCAGAAAGAATATAAATAATTCTTTATTACTTTGCTTATTTAAGAAAATACTATTTTTAACATATGAAGCTGCAATCATTCCGATAGCTATAATATAACATCCAAGATATCTCAGTAACGATGCTCCTCTAATTGCCTCTTCATAACTAAAGTTAAAGAAATATAAATATAACCGCCACAAAGCAAAAATTATAAAACATACAAAAATACTTATCAGGAAAAATTTATATTCTTTCAGCAAATCTGGTTTATATTTACGAATTCCGTACCATGCAGCTATACAAATAGTATATACAACTAAACTTCCTTCTTTTACTAAGAATAACAAGAGAAATTTACCGTAATTTAGTAATAACGCTCTATGCTGTTCATTAAAATTCTCAACAATATATATTAAATTGCTAAAACTATGTTCGCCTCTGTCAAAAAAATCATGAGTATTTTTAAAATAACTCATCCAAATAAAATTACACAAAATTGGTGAGGTAAGTAGTATCAGATATACAATATAATCACTTGATTTTTTAGGTTTCTTATAGAAAATTGTATAATGAGCTATAAGAATTATCGAAGCAAAACTTGCAAACCATGTTCCAATTTCTCGGAAAAGTGCAAGTAATATCGTGATAGGTAAAATAAGCAATAATGCCTTTTTCTTGTCTTCCTCAAGTATATAAATCGTAAAAATAGCTCCGAACATCAAGCCGATAGTACTATCGTTATATATTGAGCGAATTCCGGTTGTGTATAATACTACACTGCAAAATAAAAGTGAAAACAACATTCCGGTTTGCCAGAGCTTCTTATTTGCGACTAAGGGAGCTAGAAATGCTAAATGTAATAAGAAATGAGCAAATAATACGTTACCGTCCGAATAACCTGAAAGTGAAAGCATAAAGTAGTGATAAACGGCAGCACCTCTTGGATAATGTGCATGAGTAGTAATAATTGAAGTTAACGAGTTTTGGCTTTCAAAAACACCGAAATATAGCAATTCCTTAGTAAATATCCCCCAGTGTGAAAAATCATCATAAGCATGCAGCGATGCTTCTCTTGTATAAAGAAAAAATAAAAGAATCAATAAAGTAAATACGATGATTTCAATTATATTTTTTTTTGATTCCTGCTTCCGCAGGAATGACATAAAGGGCGAAGATGATATGAAAGCTAAAAATATACCGACGAAATAACTTACATAGGTTGCAGCCGGTAATAGCTTTAACATAGCAAAGCAATATAAAATCGATACTAATATGCTGATTGTTATAGGAATAGCAAAGGTCAATCTTGTTTTGAAATATTCGGCAAAAAAAGACGAAAAGCCAAAAAGGCTTAATATCGGTATTATGATCATATATTTTTAAAAATTAGCTAGGTTATTCACGAGGTCTATTCTACCCAACAAATATAAAAATGTAAATCTTGCAATTTCTTAAAAATATAATGGACTGAGAAATCAAGACAAAAAATAATCAAATTCGTTTCCTATTTTTATTATATTGTTAAGCAGCTAATTGATAATAATTTTGCGTATAATTCAGATAAACATCCATAGGTTTTTTGTAACCAATACCCGAATGAAA
>NZ_MXAX01000221.1:0-502 GCF_019249195.1 Rickettsia sp. TH2014
TGTCTGTGAGATTAAATCTTGACTTCTACACCTGAATCGTGACAAGCGAAAGTTTAGCAGAGCGGATAATTTTCCATAATATAGATTATAGAACAATTATAAGAGTTAACCAAGCCCATTTTAAATTTAAATATTTCCCCTACCTTTTGGCAAACTAAGGATAAAATATTATTGCTTTTAGTAATAATTAAAGAGTATTCTTGACGTTGGGTTAAATACCTCGGAAAGAGTACTTTCATATGGCTGGGACGGGAGGATTCGAACCTCCGAATGACGATACCAAAAACCGTTGCCTTACCACTTGGCGACGTCCCAATGTAGAAAATAATGAAGAATTAGTACGTGAGGATTATCAGCAAAAGATAACATGGCCAATTTTTCAAATTAAACGAGTATATGGACTTTATACCAATAAATAGCAGAAACGTCAATTACAATAATTAAATTACAATAATTATTTGTAGAAGTCAAGATTTAATCTTACAGACATTATAAAAATTAT
>NZ_MXAX01000222.1:0-1280 GCF_019249195.1 Rickettsia sp. TH2014
TCTTCAATAATTTTTTTAGCTTTCTCAGGTGATTTAGCTCCTAAAGTCTGTATATTATGGGCTCTATCAAAAAGTTTTATGAGGGCTGTATCATATCTTTTTTGTTTGATTAACAGGTTTAAGCTTTCCTCGGCACTGATTTTTCCATAAGGTTTGATTCTAGTTAAACCTTCTACATGTTTTGCTATTTCTTTACCAAAAATTTCGACGATCATCTTTTCAGTAAGCTCTGTATCCTCAATAGTATCATGAAGTAGAGCAGCATTTATCATGTTAGAAGTAAAAAGCTTAGGGGCTTCGTCTGCTACAAACTCCGCAAGCATAATCGCTACTTCAATTAGATGAGAATAGGAAGGATCGCCTGATTGACGCATTTGTGAACCGTGATATTTACGAGCGTAGTAGATGGCTTTTTTGACTTCCTCTATATCAACTGGATTTTTTACTTTAGTGTTTAAATATTCGAGTTTATCAAGTAGCTTTTTAGCATAAACGCAAACTTCAAACTTTTCTTTCCAAGAGCTTATATCTTCCATAAAAAGTTATTTCTTATTTTTGTTAATAATAGTTGATTACAATTAAAGTAAAAATTAAAAAGTTGCAATAATAAATAATTTTTTAACTTTAAATATATTAGCAACTTTTGATTATTTTGTATTTTAGCAACTATCATTTTACTTTATTAGTTGCTTTAGCTTCTTGTTCTTGCTGTAATTTATACTCTGCTGCTTTGTCTTCTGCATAATTAAAAAAGAAATAACAGAAAGTTAAAAACTAGTCAAAACTATTCTAAGAGTTATTAGTATTAACTTAAGCTCTTTCCTTGCATTTTGAGCTTTTGATCGTTTTTCTTCCTCTTCATCAATATAAGACTCAGAGGTTAAAATTTCTTCTTCTTTATTTTTCATATTTTAACTCTTTAAAATTAGCTTATATATTAATGATAGAGTTTAATTATCATTTGAGAGAAGTAATTTATAGGGGGAATTAAAAGAAGTCAATAATTATAATTGTTAATTGTAATAATTATAGTTTTATAAATCCTCTTTCTCTAAAATACTGTATTTTTTATTTGACGAAAGAAACATCACGAAAAAACACCAAAGCAAAGTAATGTTAGAAATAGAAGAGCATAGTAAAGATTTTAATTTGACGAATGTTGAGAGAAAAAGATGCCTAATAAAAACTGTGTTTTCGACAATTAAATTAACAGGCAAAAAGCTTGACTTTATGCTGAATCCGCCGTTTGATTCATTTGTAATAGTTGAGATTTAATCTTA
>NZ_MXAX01000223.1:0-1053 GCF_019249195.1 Rickettsia sp. TH2014
AGCAGAGTATAAATTACAGCAAGAACAAGAAGCTAAAGCAACTAATAAAGTAAAATGATAGTTGCTAAAATACAAAATAATCAAAAGTTGCTAATATATTTAAAGTTAAAAAATTATTTATTATTGCAACTTTTTAATTTTTACTTTAATTGTAATCAACTATTATTAACAAAAATAAGAAATAACTTTTTATGGAAGATATAAGCTCTTGGAAAGAAAAGTTTGAAGTTTGCGTTTATGCTAAAAAGCTACTTGATAAACTCGAATATTTAAACACTAAAGTAAAAAATCCAGTTGATATAGAGGAAGTCAAAAAAGCCATCTACTACGCTCGTAAATATCACGGTTCACAAATGCGTCAATCAGGCGATCCTTCCTATTCTCATCTAATTGAAGTAGCGATTATGCTTGCGGAGTTTGTAGCAGACGAAGCCCCTAAGCTTTTTACTTCTAACATGATAAATGCTGCTCTACTTCATGATACTATTGAGGATACAGAGCTTACTGAAAAGATGATCGTCGAAATTTTTGGTAAAGAAATAGCAAAACATGTAGAAGGTTTAACTAGAATCAAACCTTATGGAAAAATCAGTGCCGAGGAAAGCTTAAACCTGTTAATCAAACAAAAAAGATATGATACAGCCCTCATAAAACTTTTTGATAGAGCCCATAATATACAGACTTTAGGAGCTAAATCACCTGAGAAAGCTAAAAAAATTATTGAAGAAACCATAACAGATTTTTTAGTTGTTGCTGCCCGCTTGGAAATACACAGTATAGAAGAAAAATTATTCAATATATGTAATGAATTTATTAATAGCAACAAAACTATTACTAAATCTGATGCCCACTATTCTTTTCTAAATTCTCAAAGTGACGCAGCCCGAAATAATAGCCTATTGTTACCGGTATCATAATCATTAATATACCCCAGTAATTAAAATGTTCAGTTAAATAAGCAAGTCCACAATGGCACCCCCCCAAAAACAATCGACAAAAGGAGTAGAATTTTCTAGAAACAAAGGAGGAGATTCTATAAATGACAATATCAAA
>NZ_MXAX01000223.1:1100-1178 GCF_019249195.1 Rickettsia sp. TH2014
GGATGCCTGTAGCGTCTATACTGAGAGAGCACAAAATACCATCAGCGACATTTTATAAATGGAGATCAAAGTATGGTG
>NZ_MXAX01000224.1:0-2359 GCF_019249195.1 Rickettsia sp. TH2014
TCTTCTCAAGAGAAGATAACTCAAGACTAGATAATATATGTGATAAAATACACCCAGTTACCGGGATGTATGATTGATTCTTTGTGGTATCAAGGTATTTATGTATACCTATATTCTCACTTGGTAATCCAAGTGGATAAAATAATTGCATTTTATGCTCCTTTTATGGAGCTAAGAAATCCTATTGTGCTTGATTAATGACCAAATATATGGTATGATGAGTTATACAAAAAGTTCCACCTTTGTATGTATAACTAAGTAAATATATTTACTTATCTATCCATTATTTGGTGTTAAGGGATAATTTTATTTCTTAGCACCACTTCTTTTTCTAATGATCCAAATTGTTTAGATATTTTTAATCACACTAGCTATATAAGCATTATGTTAATCATCATCAGAATCGTACCATAATTAATTATTTTGTGATACAAATATACCTGACTGAAATATAGAATAAAATTATAAAAAAATAAATGCAATAAATTTTTTATTTTTTTGCAATATTTATTGCAGATAAATAAATATTGTTTAATAATAAAAATTATTGATTGATTAGAATATTATGAATATAGTAGAAATAAAGGTTATGGTATGAATAATGATAAATGGGATATTTTTTTCTCGCAATCAATTGTTTATTATATTACAGGTACTACGCCTTCAAATGTAAGTCGATATATAAATCAAAATAATATCAAAACAGACAAAGTAAGTGTTAACTCAAGGCAAAAATACAGTTATAAAATAATACGTAACATTATAAACCATTTTGGTTTCAATGAAATAGTTCCACAAAAAAAAGTACATGTTTTTTTGAACTTTAAGGGAGGTACAGGGAAAACAAGTATTTGTTATCAATTATCATCCTTTTTTGCATTATGTGGTTTTAAGGTGTTGGTTATAGATTGTGACCCACAAGCACATTTATCACATTCATATGGATTGAACATCTATGATGATTATCCAACTTTGTATGATGTTGTAGTAAATAAATTTAAGTTTGAAGATGCAATAGTAAATATTCATGAAGGTTTAGATATATTACCATCTAATCTATCTTTGACAAGATTAGAGACACCTTTAAATCAAATGACAAATAGAGAGAAAGTTTTTGCAAAATTAATAGAACCTATAAAACAGAAATATGATTTTATTCTGATTGATACAAACCCTACAATTAGTACTGTAAACAAGAATGTCACTCTAGCAGCTGATGAAATTAACATAGTATGTGAAACTCAGCCTTATAGTTTAAAAGGCTTAGAGATACTAGTAGAGGAAATTAAAAATTTTTCCGAGGTTATGGAACTAGAAATAGATTTTAAAATAATTCCGAATAAATATGAATCAAAGACTGCTACCGCTCAGGAATCGCTAGGTAAATTAAGGTACGAGTATAAACAACACCTGATGAATTCTATAGTAAGAAAATGTGAGGATATCAATATTTCTGCAAACAAACAACTACCTATTTTTTTTTGGGGGAAAAAAAACTCATTTGCATTTGAAGACATATGTGATTTAGGGAAGGAAATAATTTTTAATTCAAGTACTCAGATATTAAAATGAAAATAGATAACGCAAAATACAAGACTCCATTGAGTCAAAAAATATCTAGACATAATACATCAAGGGTGAGTATATATACTGAAGATTATAAAGGGGAATACTATAATATATCCGTTTTAAAATTAATACCATTTAAAACACAAGCAAGAAAAATTTTTGATGTAAAAAGTTTGGAAAATTTAGCCTTAACAATTAAAGAACATGGTATTAGGCAGCCACTCACAATCATACCATCAGAATCTGACAAATATGAAATAGTAAGCGGTGAACGAAGGTATAGAGCTGCGTTAATAGCTGGTCTTAAAACAGTCCCATGTATTATTTTAAAAGATAGAAAAAATGCAGAAGAAATTGCAATAATTGAAAATATTCAACGAGAAGAGTTGCATCCAATCGAATTAATGCTTGCATATAATACTCTTCTAGAACAGGGTATTTGTCATTCCACACAATCCATAGCTCATAAAATAGGAGTACCAAAATCATCAGTAATTGATATTTTAAATTTAAAAAAGTTATCTGAAGAAGTAAAAGAAAAATTATTAAAAGAGAGAATAATTAACAGAGATTTTTTGCGAAAGTTGTGTAAACTTGATCATGAAGAACAAAAGACATTATTAATGTACTATAGACAAGAAAAAAAACACACACAAAATACAAATAAAAACATAATAAGTATATCGATAAAAAATAATAATGTTTTTGTAAAAGAGCAAGTAGTGTCTAAATTGACAACAGTACACAAAGAAAAAATAAGAGAGGTCCTTCAGCAACTATTAGAAAAATA
>NZ_MXAX01000225.1:0-2905 GCF_019249195.1 Rickettsia sp. TH2014
CTAGAATATTATAATCATGAAAGACCGCATCTTATATCTTGAATACTCATCTGACAGTCATAACTTATCAGACATACAGATATAATTTTTATAATGTCTGTAAGATTAAATCTTGACTTCTACAGGCATCGTAAATCACAAAGGCATCGTAACAATAAACTGAGTCTTATCCTGTTTATCGTTTTCTGCCCAAATTTTTCCGGCGTGCAGTTCTATTACTTTCCTACAGAGAGCAAGCCCTACTCCTCTACCTCCTGCCGGTGTACGTGTTTTAGAGCTTACGACAAATACGCCGAATATACTCTGCAATTCCTCTTTCAGCACTCCTACTCCATCGTCTTTTATACTGAATACAATGCTGTCTTTCTGCTTTTGCAAATCAATTTTTATTATTCCCTCACTACAATAGCTAATAGCGTTAATTATTAGATTATCGAATGTGTGTTTAATATAATGAGGATCACAGTTAAATATTATATTCTCTTCAATATCAGATACAAAATTTAAGGTTTTGCCATTTAGATATAGTTTTTTACATACTTGAATTCTTTCGTGCAGTACTTCGCTTAAGTTTATATCTTCTTTATTTAATTCATAATTAAGACTGGATAATTTTGAAAAATCTAGAATATTATTTATCAAGCTATTTAATCTAATGGAGCTTTTAGCTATAATCTCTACAGCACTACGACGCTGATCTTCATTAAATTTATCATAATTAGCCCATAAGGTTTCACCAAGGCTAATAATACCGGTTAGCGGTGTATTGATTTCATGGTTTATATTACGTAAGAACTCATGTTTCAAATCAAGTAACTTCTCCAATTCCTGCTCTCTATAATTAACTCTATTACCTAAATGAGTATTTTTTAGATTAACTAATCTTTCTTGCTCCTGCCTTGGTTTTAAGAATACTATTAAAAGGCTACTAAATAAGGTTAGGAAATATATTACTTTGAATTGAAAACTATCTATGCTAATTAATAACTGCTCATCCATAAAATATTTATAAAACTCTATACTAGCACACACGCCTGTAACGGTCATAAGTAAAGTAGCTTGCCACCTGAATATAGTTGCAATTATAAGTAAGTTAATTATCGAACACATTAATTGCAACTGATCAAAACTATTTGATATAACAAGTAAACTACCGAAAAATATTAATATAACGAAAGTAGCAACAAACCAAGATAAAGATATAATATAATTCTTTTTAAATTTTAAAGACCATAAAGGATAAGTGATTAATATTGCAGCAGTGATAAGGGTGGTATGGTAAATAATATTATATATCTCCAAATGGTTCATTATTTTACTACCCGATGTGGTATATAAAGATGAGAACATCGATATTAAAATAAATATACCGACATAACTATAAGTAATTTCTTGATTTGGTAGAGTGCTTTCCCAATATTTAAAGATGTTAAAATTCTTAAGATCACGAAATAAAGTCAAAAATTTTCTTTTTCTCTCTTGCTTGATTATTTTAACGGCTAGCGGCTCTTTTAAAGAATTAAACCCTCCTGGTTGTTTTAAAATATAATGGCTTCCAAGGAAAAAGAGTAAATTTACTATAGTTGCGGGCAATATCGGATAAATACCTAAAACCGCTCTTAAAGAAAATACTTGCCACAATATAATAGTTAATATTGCAGCAATCATACCGATAAAAAAACTTTTGGCACTTGATTTAAAACCGTATATTAACAAAATTAACGGCAAAGTGATTAGCGGCAAATAGATACTAGTCAATAATAGAAATAGATTTATTAAATCTTTCGTATAGAGTGATATAATAAAACCTATTAATCCTATAGTGATTGCCGTTACATAATTACTATTTAGAGAAGCCTTTTTAATTATGTCATTAGTAAAAGTTACCGCTGCAACGTTAATATAAGTGTTGGTACTTGAGATTATCATTGCCATAATAACACCGACAATTAACCCCTTAAATCCTATATAACTTTTAATAATCCGTAAAAACAATTCATTAGTGTTAACACTTGGATCTTGAGATAGTAATAATATTACAATCCAAATAAATAAGGCGGATAAACAAAGACAAATAATTGACGAAATAAAAAATGTTTTTGATATTTGCTTTGTGTCTTTTGCCATCAATATTCTTTGAAAAATTGAAGGACCAAGCGACGGAATCGCAAAATATATAAAAATATTTAAAGAAATCCAAAATTTAGGACTAGTATAGTGAAACAAACCTTGTAAATCAGCTAGACGAGTCTGTACGTTTGAGTCTATAACTATATGCGGATCGCTAAAAACATTCCATACGACAATTCCTATTACCGGAATAATTGCACTATAGGTAAAAAACTGTACGGCTTCGGTAAAAGTAACCGATTTTACACCGCCAAAAGCAGAATAGCTTATTATTACGGTGGCAATACATAAATCTATGTAAAAATTTGAAATATTAAAGAATAGCTGTAATATTAAACTTGCTACGTGGAATTGCATGGCAATCCTACCTATAGACATTAATATACTAACTATCGACGTAAGAATACGAACTTTGTTACCGTAAGCCTCCCCTATTATTTCCGCTGCTGATAAACTACCCAAAAAATTCTCAAAACGAGGAGCTATAAAGTAACTAATTAATAACCAACTAACGACGCTCCCGAATATACTAGGTAATAAGTAAAATAGCCCGTCCGTATATATTCTTGAATTATCGATTAAAAAAGTACTAGTACCGATCCAAGTAGCAATAAGAGTTGCGACTATCGTACCTGTAGAAAAATTCCTTTTTCCTATCGCATATTCGCGAATGTTTTTTATATTTTTGATATTTAGAAGTCCAACTAGCAAATTAATTGCTAAAAAGCTAGTAAAAATGAGGAGATCTATATTTGGCATAGAGTTAAGTTATAGG
>NZ_MXAX01000226.1:0-9803 GCF_019249195.1 Rickettsia sp. TH2014
ATTACGAAGTAATTGACGAAGCAATCCAGTAAAAAAATGCTAATTTTAGCATTTTTTATTAATTTTTCTGGATTGCCACATGAACTAAAGTTCGCTCGCAATGACGATATCAACTCTTTTTAGTTAATACCTCAAATTAAACGAGTATATCCTTGACTTAAGTTTAGAAAATCTTTAATATGTAATTCTAGCCAATAGCAAGATATAGGTTAGACCAAATAATGACGATTAACTCCAGTAATATAGAAAATCCTCCCTCTAAAATCAATAGCCGTTTTTCCAAACTTACCGATTATATCTGGCCTATAAAACGCCACGAAGTTTCTAAATTTTTATTCATCACCTTATTAATGTTCTGTATTTTATTTATCCAAAATCTAATCAGAGCTTTAAAAGATAGTATTGTTACTACTATGATAGGTGCCGAGACTATCTCATTTTTGAAGTTTTGGGGAGTGATGCCGTCGGCTTTCTTAATGACTGCTATCTATGTAAAACTCGTTAATAGGATGAAAGCAGAGAATATATTTTATCTTATTATATCAATTTTTTTGGCATTCTTTGCACTATTTGCTTATGTTATTTTTCCAAATCATGAAATACTGCATTTAAGCTCTGTAACCGTTCAAAATTTAACTGCAAATTTACCTAATTTAAAATGGTTTATATTGCTTTTATCAAAATGGAGTTTTTCGCTATTTTATATAATTGCTGAATTATGGCCAAACGTAGTTTTTGCATTACTTTTTTGGCAGTTTGTTAATAACATTACTATAGTGGAAGAATCTAAAAGATTTTATCCGTTATTCGGTCTACTTAGTCAAACAGGTATTTATTTAGCAGGGCAGTTTTTAGAGAATCTAAGTAATATTAATGATTACGTAACTAATAAATTTGCATTGCAATCGTCTTTTCATACACTTTCTATACAAATTATTCTAACTATAGTACTAATTTTAGGCATAATAGCTATTAAAACTTTTTGGCTGCTTAATCATAAAGTACTAGATAAAGAGCATATGGCGTTACTCAAATTTAAAGCAAAGAAAAAATCTATGACTATTGCCGAAAGTTTTCAGATGATTCTATCGTCAAGACATATTAGATTAATTGCAACTTTACTTATCTGCTATGGCATTGCCATTAATTTAGTAGAAGGTCCTTGGAAAGCAGCAGCTACTAAAATTTATAAAACTCCAACCGAATATGCAGCTTTTATAGGAAGTTATTTGAGCTACACCGGAGTATTTACTATTTTATTTGTCGTACTTGGTTCAAATATAGTTAGAAGACTTGGCTGGTTTACGGCGGCTGTTATCACACCTTTAATAGTGTTTATTACCGGTATATTATTTTTTGCTGTTAATAACTTTGAAGGATTTGCCGGCTTAATAATAGCAAATTTTATTCTAACCGATCCGGCTTTAATTGCTATAACAATAGGTGCTATTCAAAATGTGCTTAGTAAATCAAGTAAATATACCTTATTTGATTCAACAAAAGAAATGGCTTATGTTCCTTTAGATCCGGAAATAAAAATAAAAGGTAAAGCTGCTGCCGACGTGATAGGTACAAAACTCGGTAAATCCGGTAGTGCATTTTTACAATCATTAGTATTTATAATATTACCTTCCGCTAGTTATCAATCTATTTCCATCTGTTTAATGATTATATTTATAATTACTTGCTTAACTTGGCTTTGGGCAACTAAAGAACTCAATAAAGAATATAAAAATTCTATTAAATTTTCTCAATAATAATATCAGTTTTTTCTTGATATTACTAAAATCTCTATATACTATCTTTGACAGTATAACACAAACTGCTATTTATGTCATTCCTGCGAAAGCAGAAATCCATCATAAAGCAAGATAAATCGAGCTTTTAATTTTAAAATCTAATGTGTTAAGATCTTTTAGTGTCTGGATTCTCGCTTTCGCGGGAATGACATAAAGGGCAAAGATCAACGTAACAACATAGGCTTGACTACGCATTACTTACAGTTTGTGCTAATTAATTTTTGGTTAAATTGGAGGTTTTATGAGTAAAGATAGTGATAATCCTGGATATGAAAGTGGATATGAGTCAGGCACCGAAGAAAAAAAACAAGAGCAAGCTATTCCTGCTCAACCCATTAGTAGTACTGCAAATAAAGACGGTAAACCCGATACAAGTGCGTTTGATCCTTTAAATAGAGAATTTACAGAAGAAGAAAAACAGCAACAAATGAAACAAGGACAAGAATTTTTTTCTCAACCTACACTAGATACAGCTGATGATGGTTTTAGCTTTACTCCTGCATCTTCTACTCAATCTACTCCTTCAATCAGCGGCTTATCGGGCAGTATTTCCTCTGACGGTCAGACATCAGACCCAATAACCGAGGCTATCAGAAAAGAAATTCTAGAGAAGCAGCGTGATATATTAAGAGAATATTTTGCCAATGCAAATCCGGAATTAGCTGAACAAATAGCAAAAGAAGAAGAAGATAGAAAATTCCGTGCTTTTTTGAGTAACCAAGATAATCAAGGATTAATTAATAATGCTTTTGAAGATTCAGATACGAAAAAGAAGCTAGAAGCAGTAGAAATAGCCGGTTATAAAAATGTTCACTCAACATATAGTGCCGCTAATGGATATCAGGGTGGATTTAAGCCGGTACAGTGGGAAAACCAAATAAGTGCAAGCGATCTTAGAGCCACGGTAGTTAGAAATGATGCAGGCGATGAACTCTGTACCTTAAATGAAGAAACTGTTAAAACTAAGCCTTTTACTGTAGCTAAACAAGACGGTACTCAAGTTCAAATTAGTTCATATAGAGAAATAGATTTTCCTATAAAACTTGATAAAGCCGATGGGTCAATGCACTTATCGATGGTAGCATTAAAAGCTGATGGCACAAAACCCTCTAAAGATAAAGCAGTATATTTCACTGCTCACTACGAAGAAGGACCAAACGGTAAACCTCAACTTAAAGAAATAAGCTCACCGAAACCTTTAAAATTTGCCGGAGACGGACCGGATGCGGTAGCTTATATTGAGCATGGCGGAGAAATTTATACACTTGCGGTAACACGCGGTAAATATAAAGAAATGATGAGAGAGGTAGAACTAAACCAAGGGCAGAGCGTTGATTTATCACAAACTATAGCTGAAGATTTAACAAAGGTACAAGGTCGATCTCAGGAAACACCGCAACCAATAATAACTCCGAATCAAGAATTAAAATCATCTATTGAAACGCCCACTACTACACAAGTACCGCCAATTACTCCTGCTAACCAACCACTGCAACCTGAGACTTCACAAATGCCACAGCCGCAACAAGTGAATCCAAACCTCCTTAATGCAGCTACGGCTTTATCAACCAGTATGCAAGATTTATTAAATTATGTAAATGCAGGTTTAACAAAAGAAAAAGATGGTAATAAACAAATTGATTTAATTAACGAAGCAGCCACGGCAATTCTTAATAATGAGAAAAGTGATATTGCTGAAAAGCAGGCTAATATCATTGCTTTAACTGAAAATACGGTCAATAATCACGACCTCACACCGGATACAAAAGTAGCTGGAGTAAATTCGGTATTAGAAACCATAAAAAATGATCAGAATACTTCAGACCTAGAAAAATCAAAAATGCTTGAAGCTACAGTAGCTATAGCTTTAAATTCAGAGAATCTTGAACCGAAGCAAAAACAGCAGATGTTAGAAAAGGCAGTAGATGTCGGTTTAAGTCTTAAAGATGATGCAAGTAGAGCTACGGCAATTGACGGTATTACGCATGCTGTAATAAAAAGTAACCTTTCTACTGAAGATAAAGGTACAATGCTTATAGCAGTAGGTGATAAGGTTAATGCCTCTGAATTAAGCAATGCGGCAAAACAAAAATTATTAGGTTCTGTATTAAAGCAAGGTGTAGAAGCCCAAATTCTCAGTCCGGAACAACAACAATTGATGCAGCAGAATTTAGATAAGATTACAGCAGAACAAACTAAAAATGCTCAAATAACAGAGGTACAAGGTATTTTAGCTAACCCTGCATTTAATACTATCGCTAAAACTGAGGCAATACAAAATGTTACTACAAAGGTTTTAGATAGTCCGATTAAAGCAGAAATAAAAGGCGAAACGCTCGAAAGTATTACTAAGGTAGTTGCTGAGAGTCCTTTGAACGGTCAAGATAAAGCAGACATTGTTAAAGGTATGGGAGAAGCTATAGTTAGTCATAAAACTATGGCACCTACAGCAAAAATTTCTGCTATAGAATCCGTAGAAAAAGGGGTAGCCGAAAGTATAACAGATTTGGAAGATAAAAAGTTCATGACTAAAGGGTTAGTAGAGGGTATTTATGAAGGCAAAGCAAATCCTGAAATAACTTCTGAAATGACTAAAGCTGTTTCTAGAGGGATTGATAAGAGTACTGCTATACCGGAAGATAAACAAGCTCTTAAAGATGCAGCGAGTGAGGCAGCTTTAGATAGAGAAACTCAAGATTTAACTGAAGGGTTAAAAGGACAGAATTTAGAAGAACCTAAGCCTCGTGATGATATATATAACAAAGCCCAAGATGTAGCGGATGCATTAAAAAATGTTATTAAGCCTGTTTTAGATGCTCATCCTGAAAAACGTGAAGTCTCAGAAGAAGTTGTGAAAAAAACTTCCAGTATATTAAATGATATCTCTAAGCTTGCAATTGAGAAAGTCAATCATTTTCGTGCTATGCTCTCTCCGGATGGTAATCTTAAAACTCTTGAAGAAAAAAAAGCTGAATCAACAAAAAAAGTAGATGAGTTGGTAAAGGAATTTGGTACTAAATCTTCTACTGAAGAACAGCAAAGTTTTATTAAAGCTAATTTAATTGATGGTAAAACTTTATCTAAAGAGATACGTTTACAAACTATAGATAAGTTATTACAAGAACAAGCGCAAAAACGAGCAGAAGCAATTGAAAACCCTAATGTTAAAACGGAAGATGTAAGGGTAGTATCAGGACAGTCTGAATTAAAACCTATAAGTAAAGATGAGCCGGATATTGAAAAAGCTAAAATGGTAGTAGGAAGAGATAAAGTTAATATCAAAGATAATATAAAAATTATGGGAGCATTAATGAATGCAAGAGATAGCATTATTCAGTCGGAAAATTTAAATAAATCAACACCTATTAAAAGAGAGTCTTCCTTTCCGCCACGCTAATCAAGATTTGTATGCTGTATGTTATAAAGGCAAGCAATGTCATTCCTAGCTAAAAGCGGGAATCTAGTAAAACATATAAAAACTAAGTTTTTATATGTTTATGTTATCAAATATGTAAATTCTGTATCTATATTAAAGTTATTTTCGGATTCCCGCTTCCGCGGGAATGACATAAATGATATCAAAACATAATCAGGAGATCAGCGTGCCTTTATGCGTTAGTTTTTAGCTTATCTTTTCCGGCTAAACATTTTACTAGATTATTAACAGCTTGTTGTTCTTCCGTGCTATTAATTTTCATAAAATTTCTTGAAACTTCAATGCACATACGTTGATGTTGAGTATGTATAGGCTGCGGTTTATTAGCTTCTTCTAAACCTTCAAAGAAATAATCAATATTCCTATCTAAAGCTTCTGCGATTAGCACTAGCCTTCCTACAGAAATTCTATTAATCGCTTTTTCGTATTTTTGTAATTGTTGATGAGTAACATCAATTACTTCAGCAAGTTGTTGACGAGACAACCCCTTAGCTAATCTTAAAGAATAAATTTTCTTACCGATAAAACTATCGATTTTTTGTATAATATCGTTTTTTCTACCCATTATCTTCTCCTTGGTTACTAATTATGTCTATATTTAAAAATTTTCTTTGAACAAAAATGATATTATCCTATATTATTATAAAACATGTGGTTATTAATAATTTTATACCATTAAACTTATCCAATTGTAAGTAGAAATAATACCATAAATTAATATTATAAGCAACTATAAAATAACATTTTTTAAGTTTTTTGTAATCATTTGTTAAATAATTATTAAAGAATCGTGCAATATTATTTCTTATCAAATAAAAATATCATAAGAGCTTTAAAATTATTTTAAAGATAAAATATGAATATCTTATGTTTTAAAAACTTATTTACTGAGGTATAAATTACAATTTATAAAAAAATAAAATTTTGGTGTATTATAGAAAAATATAAAACTAATGCAAGGGAAAATTTCATTTCTATATCAATATTTCAAATCAAAGATAAAATATAGTTTCATTTAAATTATAAATTAATTATTTACAGCGAACTTATTTAAGGTTAAATATAAATTAATAATAACAACTAAAGCTTATAATGAGAAAAATTTTTAATTGTCTTTACGTAGCCTTATTTAGAACAATAGAAGATGATGGCGTTGAACATTCGGGATATATGTCATTCATGATACTTTTATCTATTTTCCCTTTCCTAGTATTCTTATTAGCTTTAACAAGCTTTTTAGGAGCTTCAGAACTTGGTCAAAATTTTATACAAATTTTTCTAGAGAGTCTTCCGGAACAAGCAACGGAATCAATAGAAAAGAGAATACGAGAATTACTAAGTTCTCCTCCTCAAAGTTTAATGAATCTTGCCATAGTAGGCAGTATTTGGACTGCTTCTTCTTTTGTAGAATGTTTAAGGACTATTTTAAATCGTGTATATCAAATAAAATCTCCCCCCCCTTATATAAGAAGAAGATTACTTAGTATTATACAGTTTCTTATAATTAGTGCCTTGATTACCTTTACTATGTTTCTTTTAGTGGTAATTCCAATATTATTTACAAAAATTCCGATAATATTAGAGACTATTGAAAAATATAAGATCGTTTTAAATTTTATAAGATATTCTTTAATTTTAATTTTATTATTTTTAGGTGCCTCATCTTTGTATTATATATTACCTAATGTAAAACTAAATTTTATTGATGTATTTCCAGGGGCTTTATTAACTGTAATATTATGGGTAATAAGCGGCTATTTGCTTTCAACATATATAGTCTATTATAATCAACTAAATCTAATGTATGGTTCCCTTGGTAGTATAATAGTTACATTAATATTCTTCTATATTATAAATATGATATTTATCTATGGTGCGGAATTTAATTATCTAATGAAAAATTATGAAAATATAGAGTGAAGTGCGACTTAAAGTGCTTCATAAGTATTTAGTTTTACAAAAATAAAATAATTAATTGAAACAATTTCGGTAGTTTTGTATTTAAAACTTTATATCAATCTTTATTTTAGTTGTAAAAAACAATTATTTTTTAGTTTTTAGGTTTTATGAACAAAATACAATTTATTTAAAAAAGTCCGATTTAAATAACATAAAGCTCTCCTGAGATGATGTCGGTAATGGAGTTAAATTATATTGTGGATCGAAAGCGTTCCCGTAAATCTTTTCTATTTTTTGGAGCGAACTTGGAGATTTTAAAGCCAACAATATTGACTTTAAAATAGTAAAAATTGCTATATATGGATCGGTTTCGGGAGAAGATAAGCGATGTTCTAAACGTTTTGGAAAAGAATTTGGAGTTCGTACGGCTACGCTTCTATTATTTCCACCGTATGATATATGCGTAGGAGCCATAAATTTTTTATTTATCCGTGAATAATCTAGAGTAGTCGGCATAAAAGCAAGCAGGGTGTCTAACATATAGTGACATAACCCTTGCGCTGCTAAAATTATATAATAATCGTTGAACTCGGAATTAAAATTAATATGAAAATGCATACTATTACCATAATCATCCAAAAACGGCTTAGGAGAAAAATCTATATAACCGTTTAACTGCTGTGCCATTTTTTTTAAAATAGTTTTAACCTCTAATATATTTTTTATATATTGTATTAGGTTTGTAGAAGGAGGGAGATCTATTTCAAATTGGTTATTGCCTTTTTCTTTTTTTATTTTAGAAATTTTAAATCTAGTTAAGTATTTTCTTGAAAGTATTTCAAATTTAGCTATATCAATATTGCGACTTAAATAAAACTCTAGTTCTACGCCGATAATAGGAATTAGGTTATAGTCTTGGTGAAATTGTGCTATTATTTTTTCCAGTTGTTTATTTTTTTGTAAACGATTGGATAAAGTATTAATAAAACTATTATAATTAATATGGGGTATTTTCATGGAAGGATTAATAAACGAATCAGTTTATTATAAAATTTTTGATAAAACATTCAATAATTCTAGTCATAGATATATAAAAAAAAATAACTCTATAAATGAAACAGAAATAGTTGAAAACAAAAAATCTATTACTACTTATTTTAAAGCACAAGATATTTTAATTTTAAACCAAGTACATAGCAATCAAATTATTAATGCTGATGAGTCCATAATAGCAGTACCTGAAGCAGATGGAGGCATTACAACTAAGAAAAATTTAGTATTAGCGGTACAATCGGCAGATTGTGTACCGGTATTACTTGCAAGCGGCGATGGTAAAATAATCGGAGCGGCACATGCAGGTTGGAAAGGAAGTATAAATAATATTATTAGTAATATAGTTACTAAAATGACAGAAAAAGGAGCAAAGAATTTAATAGCAGTGATAGGTCCTGCTATAGCTCAAAGTTCATATGAAGTTGATGATGAATATTATAAAGCTTTCTTAAGTAAGGATATTAACAATAAACAGTTTTTTATAAACTCAATAAAAGAAAATCATTATATGTTTGATTTACCTGCTTTTGTAGAGTTAAAACTTAAAGAATCAGGCGTTAAAGATATAAAAAATATTACTGAAGATACTTATACAAATCCGTTAAAATACCCAAGTAAAAGACGCTCATATCATTTGCAAGAACCTTATAATCAGAATATATTATCAGCTATAGTCATTAAATAACAGTATTGTTAAATAAGGCTACGTCATTGCGAGCGACTAAAAGGAGCATGGCAATCTCAGGACTTTGGCACGAGATTGCTTAGTCAAAACTTGCAGCTTTTCCTCGCAATGACGATATCTATCTTTATTTAACAATGCAAAAATAACTCTTCATTTATCCGGAGTATATTAATGAATCAAGAGAAACATTACTATCAAATAGTTTATGCACCAAACGATATTTTTAAAAAACAAGCAGAATATATAGACATTATTGATGATAATATTCGTACTATTGTCGATAAAATGCTTCAGACTTTAAATATAGAAAGGGCAGTGGGCCTCGGTGCTAATATGGTAGGAATATTAAAACGTATAGCAGTAGTTGACCTACATGAAAATAATAAATCATCGCCTATAGTTTTTATTAATCCGGAAATAACTTATTTTTCGGAAGAAAAACAAACTTTTATTGAAGGTTCTTTATCATTTCCAGGCATTGAAGCATCTATTACACGATCAAAAGCAATCAAGGTAAAATATCTTGATTATAACGGTAATAAGCAAGAGCTAGAAGCAGAAGGCTTTTTAGCAACTGTAATTCAGCATGAAATAGATTATTTAAACGGCAAAACTTTCCTAGATTATGTATCAAAACTTAAGCGTGATACACTCCTTAAAAAGATGCTAAAGCATATCAAACTCCATCCTCCACATATTCACGGTAGCGGTTGTCGGCATTAGGCTGTAATATCTAAAAATATCAATAATTTAATTTTCCGCACGCAGAGCCTAAAGTTTTTGACATTTGAATTTAAAATATGTTATAATTAACTAGTTAATTATATGAAAAACGCAATTACAGCCTTTGATGCTAAAACACATTTTGCTAAGTTATTAGACCGTGCTAGTAAAGGCGAAGGGTCATGCCCCCATATTGCAGTTATGCCTA
>NZ_MXAX01000227.1:0-732 GCF_019249195.1 Rickettsia sp. TH2014
CTGTAAGATTAAATCTTGACTTCTACAGTTCCCGCATTCTATGTCATTCCTAGCTAGAAGCGGGAATCCAGAAAAAAAGCATAAATACAGCAAATTTTTAAAATTAAAAGYTCGATTTATCTCGCTTTATGCTGGATTCCCGCTTCTAGCTAGGAATGACATAGAAGCTATATAATAACAACTTCAGCTACTTGCAATGACGATATCTATAATACTAACCTTCCTTTGCAGAATTAATTATATCATTTTGATGCCAAATAACGTAATGTAGTTCAACATATACTACGATAGGTATTTTGCTATTATATCTTAAAAATATTTCAACGCCTAAAAATACACTAACCGGTTGCATGGTTGCTTTTATCCCAGGGCACGCCATCATTGTACTAGCAGGGTGATCGCTAACTTGATCGATTATATAATAATTATATCCCCATCCTTCTAAAGTTTTTGTTTCCAGATTACCGCCAAACCAAACACGATTACAATCTTTCATTGCATTTTTTGTTGCTTGCAATTCTACTTTTAGCTTTTCTTCATTAGACTCTGTAGGTAAATGAATTACATAACGCTTTTGATGTTCAAGTGGCGTAGGGTAGGGCGCAATATCTTTTAACCGCTTATCGGTATCAGCTAATAAATGAGTATTTAAAAAACATAATGTAAGAAATAGTATAATTTTATGGTCGTGTAGAAGTCAAGATTTAATCTTACAGACATTATAAAAATTAT
>NZ_MXAX01000228.1:0-1444 GCF_019249195.1 Rickettsia sp. TH2014
TACTAAAGAAGATATAGCTATAGCATTATCGGACGCAATGATGGTGCATTTAGTAGTAAAGGATAGTGATATTGCAAAGGAGCAAGAAGCTATTAGAGCCTTTGGAAAAGGTCTCGTGCAGGAGCAAGTAAGTGTTGAGAATGCACCACAAAATATAGCAAATGATGCAGCAGAAAGTCGAGCAAAAAATGCAGTTAATAATCAAGTAGGTGCTGCTACTAACAACCCAGCTATTGAGCATCTGAACAAAGAATATGGTGAGGAGTTTTTAAGGCTTTACAATCAGCTACTTGTATCTGATAAGATCGAGTTAATGGATCAGAAAGATTTAATGGGCAGAACTCTGTATTCCTTAAAATCAAGAGTAAATTTAGAGCGTCGTTATGTATCTGCTATAGAAGAGTTAAATGCTCAAGGCGAACATAAGCTGAATATTTTAGATAGTAATATTGGAGAAAGAAATAGTCTTAAGGAACAAATAGGCGATTTAGTAAATGTAGTAGGAGCGAACCTACAAAATAAGTTTAATGATAAGATAGGAGGTAGTTTAGGTTTAAAGCTTAACATATTTGACAGTAAGACTCATGAGTTCAGTAATGAGCAAATTAAAGCGATCTTGTCAGTCTGTAATGGCTCTGATATTAGCGTACTTGAAGGAAATCCCGGAGCCGGTAAGACTTTCGTGATGAAAGAGATAGTGCGTCAGTACAAAGCGGCAGGATTTAAGGTAGTAGGTACTGGACCAAGTAGTGTATCTGCTAAGGTCTTAAGCCGTAATGCTGGCATCAAAACCGACAATACTAGTGTGCTTCGTAAGAAAATCGTAGAGTCCCAAGGAGGCGACTTTAAGATAGATTTAAGCAGCAAATATTATGAGGAAGAAGAATATTTAAAATCTATTGGTTGTGACTCTGTATTGAACTTTTTACGTTCTGATGTACTTGATAGCAAAACAGTATTGATCGCAGATGAGGCAAGCATGATAGAGCTTGCTAATATGGACTATTTAGCTCACGAGGTCTTAAGGTCTAAGGCTAAATTAGTGCTTGTTGGAGATAACAACCAGTTTACAGCTGTTGGCATGACTGGAGCGTTCAACAAAGCCCGTAAGATTGCGGGAGGAGTTAAGCTTACTGAAGTAAGAAGACAGGAAAGAGTAGAGTACAGGCAGGCGACGAGAGCTATGGGACGCTTTGCGATGCAGGAAGCCATTGAGATATATAGAAAACTAGACGTATTTAACATTAAGGATAATGAGCAGGAAGCTAAAACCAGCTTAGTTACGTCATTTGCTAAGGAATATACTCAGCAGATAGATAATCTTAAGAGAGATGATTTAATAGCTATTAGAAGTATAGCAATTGGAGCATATACGAACGAGAAGGTAGCAGAGTTTAATACAAGAGTAAGAAGTGAGTTAAAGCATAGCGGAGCATTAAAGGGA
>NZ_MXAX01000229.1:0-2508 GCF_019249195.1 Rickettsia sp. TH2014
TAAACTGCAATACGGAGGCACGACCGTTTTATTTTATTAAGTTATCTTCTACAAACTTCCAGTTAATCATATGCTTAATAAATATGTCAACATAATCAGGTCGTTTGTTACGATAATCAATATAATAAGCATGTTCCCATACATCACATGCAAGAAGCGGCTTCATACCGTTTGCTATAGGTGTACCGGCATTAGCGGTTTTTATAATTTGTAACCTATTATCGTGATATACAAGCCATGCCCAGCCGCTACCGAAATGTCCTACTGCCTCTTGCTTAAACTGTTCACAAAATCCTTCAAAACTACCGAAATCTTTATTAATTTGTTCTAATATTTTACCGCTTGGCTTACCTCCGCCCTGCGGCTTTATTGAAAGCCAAAAAAAGGTATGATTCCATATTTGGGCTGCGTTATTAAAAATAGCCGCATTTGAGTTTTGAGATGACCATTCTATTATTTCTTCTAAATCTTTTTTTTGTAATTCTTCTTTATCTTTGAGTAAATTGTTTAGATTTTGTACATAAGTATTATGATGTTTACCATGATGATAATCAAAAGTCTCGGGAGTAAAATGTGGTTTAAAGCTCTCTTTGTCATAAGGCAAATCAGGTAAGATAAAAGGATATGAGGTTTGATTAGATTTGTTGCAATAAGTCATGTTATTTTCTCCTAGGTTTGTTTTGGTATTTATCGTCATTGCGAGCGAACGTTAGGGAGCGTGGCAATCTCAGGAATTCTCCCGAGATTGCTTCATCAATTTACTATTGTAAATTTCCTCGCAATGACGTTTAACGCAGCAACTTATAAAAATCGGAAGCTAAATGAAGCGATCCGGTTATTATAATATTTGCTTTATTATCGCCGTTTATCTTCTTTATATTACTAATCGCTTCTTCGAGGGAGTCACTTTCGCTAAAATCAATTCCACTCTTTTTGCCTTCCGAATTTATTGTTTCTGCACTATGGCTTAATGGTTCGGATAAAACTTTAACACCGTAACCTTTAATTGTCAAACCCTTAAAGCAGGAGCAAAACTCCCCGATATTCCTATTTTTAGTCATACCCAGTATTAAATATATCGGTGATTGTAAATTATCACGAATCCAATTTGCCAAAACTTGAGCTCCGCTATTATTATGAGCTGCGTCTACCCAAATTTGAACATTATCACCTATTAATTTAGAATATTTTTTCGGCTCTATTTTTTCGATTCTAGCCCGCCAAATAGTATTTTGCAGTCCTTTAGAGATAATTTCGTTGCTAATATTAAATTGTTTATTTATCAAACTTATTAAAGCAATAACGCTTGCAGCATTTATTAATTGATGATCACCGAGTAGCGAAGGAGTCGGAAACTCATAACTAAAATTTCGTGATGAATAAATAAATCCGTTGTCCGTCTTTTTAATACCGAAATCATATTCGTAGCAAAATGTGGGTACATCTAGCTCTTCGGCTTTTGCAAATAATGTTTCATAAACTTCTAAAGTCTGCATACTTATAATGCAAGGTACGCAAGGCTTCATAATACCGGCTTTCTCAGCTGCTATTAAGGGGAGTGTATTACCCAGCATATTCATATGATCATATGAAATAGGTGTAATTAAGGTAATTAGAGGCTGCTTGATTATATTTGTTGCGTCTAACCGACCGCCTAGTCCCGTCTCTAAAATTAATATATCGGCTTTCGTTTCTGCAAATGCTAGAAACGCAGCAGCTGTAGTACCTTCAAAAAAGCTAGGTTCAATATTAAATTTCTCGCTTGCTACTCGAACCTCCTCACAAACCTGCCATAATTCATTATCCGAGATTTTCTCACCTGCTACTACGATTCGTTCATTAAATTCTAATAAATGAGGAGATGTATAGCAATGTACCTTATAACTGGCAAGCGTAAAGATGCTTTTAAGTATAGCGCTGCTTGAACCTTTACCGTTTGTACCTGCTATATGTATGACGGGAGGAAGCCTTAAATGAGGGTTACCTAAGGCTTTTAAAAGTCTTGCTATATTTTCAAGATCATATTTAATATTATTTTTCCAGGTCGGCACCGGAAAATGCGGCATTAGCATTGTTATTGATTTTTTTCATGAATATATAGAGTTATACAAAACTATAAACGCTTAGGATAGAAAAAGATTTTAAAGAAATATTTTTTAGCGATTAATCCAAATCTTGGAAATATTTTAAGGCTTATTCAATTCTATTATTTCGTCAAAGGATAGTTTGTCAATTTTTGTATCGATTTTATCAATTGATATAGCATTAATTTTATCAACCATAATACAAGATTGTGATTTAAGACCATTTAACTCTGTAGGAGTCAATAGCAGACGATAAATTGCAGTATTTATTAAATAGGTTGTTATAGGACAAACTAATATACTGGCAAGAGTTTTATTTAACGAGTTAGATTGAATAACAACAGCAGGACGAGGTTTGCCGTAATCTCCACTTAATACACATGTAGAAGTCAAGATTTAATCTTACAGACATTATAAAAATTAT
>NZ_MXAX01000230.1:0-4438 GCF_019249195.1 Rickettsia sp. TH2014
AAATCTTTAATTTTAAAGATTTTTTAATATGGGTCTCCGCTTTCGCGGGGATGACATCGAGATTTTTTAAAGAAATGTCCGGTACTATAGGCTTGACCACGGGGTCCAATTAAAAATACTAAAATTTAGTATTTTTAAGTTGTATTTTTGGGTACCGAGATCAAGTCGCGGTATGACAACGGTGGATTCCCGCCTACGCGAGAATGACATAGAGCCGGCTTTTTGAGCCATGCAAAAACGTCTACAGTCGCTCGCAATGACTGGGTGGTACCCAAGCAATAACGCTATAAAAATTTTAAAAAAATTAGAATAGGTTTTTATCTTAACTTGTAAGCTATAAATAGAAACTCTACCAAAATTTAACGGTGGGAATTGCAAAGCTTTTTTATTTCTTTTTCCTTTTCTTTATTTCTTTTCTTAATGCTATTTCTTTCTTTTATAATTTTCTGTTTAGTTTCAAACGGAGCAAAAAAATAAAGCAGTATAATATTCTGCGTCAGAAGCATATAATTTTCTACTAGCATCCACTGCTATCCAATCTAAAGCTCTTTTTCCTTTAAAATCTTTAATTTTTTGATCTGCTCCATACTCTAATAAAATATGAACAGGTTCAACATTAAGATATGATGCTGCATGCATAAGGGAAGTCATTCCGGTTTTAGAATTTTGAATGTTAGGATTAACGCCTAGCTTAAGCAAAAGTTTTATGAAATCAGGATTATTTCTTTCTGCGGCTAGCATCATTCCGGTAATACCGTCTTCATATCTTAAATTGGGTCTCATTCCCTGATTAATTAAAAATTCGGCAATTTCCGACTTCATAAATCCTATATTTATATGGATTAAACTCATGGATGCACCACGCTTTAATAAAAAATCGGCAATTTTTATATTATTATTCGATATAGCATAATCTAGAGGAACCCAACCCAAGCATGGTTGATTTACTCCGTATCCTTCATCTAATATCTTTTTTACTTCATCAAGATTATTTGCCTTAATAGCATCTGCTATCGGTGTAATTGGATCTCCAACTTTTTGATCATACGCAACACCGTTCACATATATCTTTTTAGTTTTAAACTCGAGCTTACATTCCTTAGCATGGATAGAAGGAATAATAAAAATAATTATAAACTTTAAAATTACATGAATAATTTTCATATAATCAATCTAGGTACTATATAACTATGCAGCATTAAACCTTTATCGGTAAGAGAGATATTGTTATCTAACTTAATTAGACCTTGGTTTTGATAATGCTGCAAGTTATTCATGTCTAAAATATCAACTAATTTTGCATTTATTTTCTGCTCTAGTGCCGCAATATTTATACCGCTTTTAAGACGTAAGCCCATCATTAACGTTTCTTCAATGATTTCTTGATGCGTTAACTTAGTATTAGTTTGAATACCGACATTTTTTGCGTTAACCGAGTCTAACCATTTTTCAGGTTTATGCCACATCATAATTGCTGATACCGTTGCCGGTTCAATTATTCTACTATGGGCTCCGGGACCTATACCTAAATAACTATTATAATTCCAATAAGTTAAATTATGCAAACATTCCTGACCTTTTTTAGCATAATTAGATATTTCATATCTCAAATATTTTTGAGATTCTAGATAATGATTTGTCCATTCATACATTTCAGCTGCCGCATCTGAATGAGGCAAAATCAGATTACCGTCTTTAAATAATTTATAAAACGGCGTACCTTTTTCGATAGTCAGTTGATAAAGAGAAATATGACAATTTACGAGCTGCATAGCTTGCGTTAATTCTTCTTGCCAATCTTTTAATTTCTGGTCGCTACGTGCATATATTAAGTCAAATGATACTCTTGGAAAAATCGCATTTGCCGCTTCAATTGTTTTGATGGCTTGCAAGGGATCGTGGGTTCTTCCTAATTTTTTTAAATCATCCTCTTTTAAGGATTGTACCCCAATAGAAACACGATTAATCCCGGCGGATTTGAATGCTTTAAACTTCTCAGTTTCAAAGGATGTGGGATTAGTTTCTAGAGTTATCTCGGTTTTATTATCAATAATTGCTAGATTACTGATTTTATTTATTATCCCTGCAACTACTATAGGGTTCATTAACGAAGGAGTACCGCCGCCGAAAAAAATAGATTTAATGTATTTATTTTGAATAATATCCTTAAAATACTCGATTTCCGTTTCATAGGGTTTAAGCCATTGATTATGGTTTACAGCACTTGCCACATGAGAATTAAAATCACAATATGGACATTTTGACAAACAAAACGGCCAGTGAATATAAATGCTTAAATCATTAGCCATAACTCTCATATTTTTTAAGAATTCAGGCAGTTTGTTGTAACTTCTCAATTTCTTCTTTTTTTAAGCCTGTTGAGGCAATTATTAAGTCAGTTTTTAAGCCGGCTTTGATTAAATTTTTGGCTATAATAATTTTTTCTTTTCTTCTACCTTCTTGCCTACCTTTTTCTATACCTTTTAGTTCCCAATTACGTGCTATGCTTACCATAATTTTTTCTCTCTTTTTAGGATTTAAATGTGATTTAAGCATTGTTTCTAGTTCTATTTTATCAGTTTACTCAATTTTAGTCAAAGTATAGAATAAAATTAGCTCTATATAATCAATACCTATATTGACCTTAGAAAATTTAGGCAAGAGATTAGCTATCTCTGTCCATCTTTTCAATAAATCACGTTCATGAATATGCTTCATAAAAAATTGTAAAATTACGGACCAAGCATGTTCTTTCAAATGTTCATCAGGAATTTCAT
Organism: Rickettsia sp. TH2014; assembly: GCF_019249195.1. Lineage (NCBI taxonomy): Bacteria > Pseudomonadati > Pseudomonadota > Alphaproteobacteria > Rickettsiales > Rickettsiaceae > Rickettsia > Rickettsia sp. TH2014. The sequence continues at coordinate 2,778 of NZ_MXAX01000230.1, forward strand.
GAACATTAATTAGCTGATAACCATTAGTCCAAGTAGCTTTTACTAATTCACTATTTTCAAATAATTCCCATAAATTTAAAGGAACATTATATTTTTGTATGCCGTTATAAAACATTAACGGATATATAAAAGGAAATTTCTTGCTTTTTGTTGCTTTCATATAATATTCGGCAATCTTTAACATATAATTAAACAAGCGAAAAGCCATGTAATAATCAGGTTTGCTTTGATGTTCTAATAATAAAAATAAGTAACTATCTTCACTATTAAATTTAACGGAAAATAAAATATCTAATATGGATTTCTTAAGTGTTTTATCTACAAAACTATCTTTTTCCATTTTAAGAGTTTTAAAAGAAATCAAACTTTGTATATGAAGCGGTAAGTGCATTTGAAAAAACTCTTTGGCAACTATTGGATTTTCAAATGCACTGCGTATAATCTCGTCGTGCTTTAGATTTTTAGGCATAAATATTAATGATATACTGCGCTACAAATACACCATTAATAATACTTTTGCAATTATACATTGAGATAAATTAAGCTTTACAATTTTTGTTTATTAATCCAATATATATCACTTAAATATAAAATTCTTGTACCAGAAGATTATGAGGATAAATATATTATGTACATGGAATAAAATCGATTAGCCGAGATTTCAATAATAAATATTTTTAATTTAAGAGATATTATTAAAGTGATGAAAAAAATTACCTACTATTTTACAATTATTTTATTAACCTTTTGTGTTCAAGCTATGGGAGATAATAATAAACAAATATATAACTCTCAAGATACCAAATTTCTAGAAGAAGCTGAAGGTGCTGAAGCTTTAAAATGGACAAAAGAGCGTACGGCAAAAACTAAAAAATCTTTTAAGGGCATGCCGGAATATAAGCCAATAAAAAAAGAAATAGAGTCTATACTATATGACCAAAGAGAAATACCTTATGGGTTTATCCGCAACGGTTACGTATATAATTTTTGGATGGATGATAAAAATCCGCAAGGTTTATGGCGTAGAACGTTATTAGAAAATTATTCTAAGGACAGACCGGAATGGGAAGTTTTGATTGATTTTGATAAATTATCGAAAAAGTACGGCAAAAAAGTAATGTATCGAGGTGATATAGAATGTTTTCAAAGCCCCAATCTTTACCTTATTGCTATGTCATTCGGCGGCAAAGATGAACTTTGTTTAAAGAATGGAGTTTAGAGAAAAAAGATTTCGTAAAGAATGGTTTTGAGCCAAAAGCAAGTAACGGAAAATTATTAGAAGGAAAGTTTACTGTCCCTACTTGGGTTAACCAAGATACTATTATCGCTAACGTTCTTTTACATAAAAAAGAATTCGGCGCAGGTCATTCTTGGGTAACTGAGCATGGTGATCCGGAAAATCCTCAAGATTTAGTGCATATCAAAAAATATGCACCGCTAGAAAATTTATCTTTAACGCAAAAATACCCGGCTGTCTTAATTACGGATTCAGTATGGGATCAGCGTGTACACCCATGGCATGGAAGAATTTTTGAGTATGTGTTTGAGCAAAACCCAAATACTAAAACTTACTTTCTAGAAAGTAGTGATAGCGGACATGGTAGCGGTAGCGACTTAAAAATGTAATAGTTGAGATTTAATCTTACATTTAGTAAAATTAA
>NZ_MXAX01000231.1:0-6466 GCF_019249195.1 Rickettsia sp. TH2014
CTCTAAACTGCAATACGGAGGCACGACCACATTTCGATATAAAATAAATAAAATTTGATTTTTTTTTCTTAAGCTTATATTTTATTGATAAGTTTATAATATGGATAGTTTATGTCAAATACAGATAAAGAAAGAGCTATTGCCGCAGCACTTGCACAAATCGAAAAAAGCTACGGTAAAGGTTCGGTCATGAAACTTGGGCAGCGTCCGAATATTGATATAGAAGCTGTATCAACCGGTTCACTTGGGCTTGATATAGCTCTTGGAATCGGCGGTGTTCCTAAAGGTAGAATCATTGAGATTTTCGGTCCTGAAAGTTCAGGTAAGACCACTTTAACATTACATCTAATTGCTGAAGCACAGAAAAAGGGCGGTACATGCGCCTTTATCGATGCCGAGCATGCCCTTGACCCTGCTTATGCTAAAAAATTAGGCGTAAATATTGATGAGCTTATTATTTCACAACCAGATACAGGTGAACAAGCTCTAGAAATTGCCGATACGTTAATTCGTTCCGGCGGTATTGATATGATAATAATAGATAGTGTTGCGGCTTTAGTACCAAAATCAGAGATTGAAGGCGAGATGGGCGACGCTCAAATGGCTTCTCAAGCAAGATTAATGAGCCAGGCACTCCGTAAACTTACCGCATCAATTAATCGTACCAATTGTATTACTGTTTTCATCAACCAAATCAGAATGAAAATAGGCGTGATGTTCGGCAATCCTGAAACTACGACAGGCGGTAATGCTTTAAAATTCTATGCTTCTGTTAGGATCGATATAAGAAGAACAGGCTCTATTAAAGATAAAGAAGAAGTAATAGGCAGCCAAACTAAAGTAAAAGTAGTCAAGAACAAAGTATCTCCTCCGTTTAAAACTGCAGATTTTGATATAATGTACGGTTCAGGTATTTCAAAAGAAGGTGAAATAATCGATCTTGGAGTTAAGCTTGATATTGTTGAGAAGTCAGGTTCATGGTTTTCCTATAATAACGTACGAATCGGTCAAGGGCGTGAAAACGTTAAACAATATTTAAAAGAACATCCACAAATTTCCAATGAAATTGAGAAAATCATACGTGAAAAATCGTCAAAAATTACTAATATAAATCTTGATCAAACGGAGGAAGAAAATGATTGATTTAACAGGTAAAACTTCCTTAATTACGGGAGCTTCAGGAGGCATAGGTGGAGCTATAGCGAGATTACTGCACAAACTAGGAAGCCATGTAATTATTAGCGGTAGTAATGAGGAAAAATTAAAATCCTTTGGAAATGTTTTAAAAGATAATTATACGATAGAAATATGCAACCTTGCAAATAAGGGAGCATGTAGCAATTTAATATCTAAAGCACCAAAGCTAGATATTTTAGTATGTAATGCCGGTATTACTAGCGATACGCTAGCAATTAGAATGAAAGATGAAGATTTTGACAAAGTTATTGATATTAATTTGAAAGCAAATTTTGTTTTAAATCGTGAAGCAATAAAAAAAATGATGCCAAATAGATATGGACGGATTATTAACATATCTTCAATTGTCGGAGTTTCAGGTAATCCTGGGCAGGCTAATTATTGCGCTTCTAAAGCAGGATTAATAGGCATGACCAAATCACTCTCTTATGAAGTCGCAACTAGAGGCATCACAATTAATGCGGTAGCACCTGGTTTTATTAAATCAGATATGACCGATAAATTAAACGAAAAGCAAAGAGAAACTATAGTACAAAAAATTCCGTTAGGCACTTACGGTATGCCGGAAGACGTGGCAAACGCAGTTGCATTTTTAGCAAGTGATCAAGCATCATATATTACCGGTCAAACTATCCATGTAAACGGCGGTATGTTAATGGTATAAAATTTTATGCTGGCATAAAATAATTTTTTGTGCTAGAAGTTCTTTTAAAGATAAAATGCTATGAATATTTTAAATAAATATTCATGCAGCTAAATAATCGCTATTTACATGGGGCTGTTAACAAAATAATTTAAAAAATTTATTTTATTAACAGTCCCATAGCGTATAAACTTAAATGATTTATGGAGTTCAAAATTATGAGTACAACGGATAAGATCGAAGAGAAGGTTATTGAAATTATTTCCGCTAATCAAGGAAAGAAAATTGAAGCAATAAGTATGGAGTCAAGATTCGCAGAGGATTTAGGAGTAGATAGCTTGTCTACCGTAGAAATAATGATGGAAATAGAAAAGGAATTCGGTATTGATGTTCCTGATGATGAAGCAACAAAAATAAAAAAAGTATCCGATGTTGTTAACTATATAAAAGAACATAAATCTTAATCTGTTCATCGCCGATAGCAAATTATTTACTATTGATTCAAAAGTTATAAAAATCTTAGTTTGATGTTGGGCTTTATGTAAAGATAGTTAATCTATATAATAAGGTGAAAGTCATATTTCGCCTTTCATATTCAATATCTTAATAACAAATAGTGAATTATGTAATAATTTGCTTAAACAAAAAATAAAAAAATGTCGAATAAAAGAGTAGTTATTACCGGTCTTGGACTTGTTACTCCTGTTGGGCTTAATGTTAGTTCATCATGGAAAAATATTATAAGTGGAGTAAGCGGTATAAAAACTATTACGGAATTTGATACTTCTAAACTTGCATGTAAAATTGCTGGACTTATAGAGAAATCTGAGAAAGATGGATTTAAACTTGAGAATTTTACAGAGGCAGATGACGTTAATAGATTAAGTAAAATGGATAAATTTATCCATTACGGAGTAGCAGCTGCAACCGAAGCTGTTGAAGATAGCGGTTGGTTACCCGAAGATGAAAAATTTCGTGATAGAACCGGTTTGATATTAGGTTCAGGAATCGGCGGTCTTAAAATGATCGAAGATACTTCTATCAAACTTTATCAAGAAAATAACGGCAAAGTTAGCCCTTTCTTTATACCCGCCTCATTAATTAATCTTTTATCCGGTCTTGTATCTATAAAATACGGCTTTAGTGGTCCGAATCAAGCGGCAGTAACGGCTTGTTCTACAGGGGCTCACGCTATAGGCGATGCTATGCGTATGATAAAGCACGGCTATGCCGACGTTATGGTTGCAGGAGGAGCAGAAGCCCCTGTTACCCCTGTTGGAGTAGCGGGTTTCGTTGCTGCTAGAGCATTATGCACTAAATATAACGATAATCCTGAAAAAGCATCAAGACCGTGGGATAAAGACCGTAACGGCTTTGTTATGGGTGAAGGAGCAGGCGTTGTAGTTTTAGAAGAATATGAGCATGCTGTAAATCGTAGTGCTAAAATTTACGGCGAAGTTATAGGATACGGCTCTACAGGTGATGCATATCATATGACAGCCCCGCATCCTGAAGGCAGGGGAGCTTATAGAGCGATGAGCGAAGCTCTGCAAGATGCCGGTATTACCCCTAGTATGATTGATTATATTAATGCTCACGGCACTTCTACACCTCTTGGTGACGAGATTGAACTCTCAGCAGCACAAAAATTATTTCTAGAAGCGAATCCCAAAGTTCTAATGTCTTCCACTAAATCATCAATAGGACATTTACTCGGTGCGGCAGGTAGTGTTGAGTTTATTTTTGGGGTTCTTGCAATGAGAGATCAGATTGCGCCGCCGACCTTAAACTTAGAAAACCCTATGGATGAGGTTAAGATAGATTTAGTTGCACTTAAAGCTAAAAAAGCTAAGATAGATTACGTGCTTTCCAACTCGTTCGGATTCGGCGGTACTAATGCTAGCTTAGTCATTAGGAAGTTTTGAGCTTACTCTTATTACCCCCGCAACAACTTCTCTTGAACACAAAAATAACATATACCTCAAGTAAATGAAAGTAGGTAGACGAAGTTTAATTTGGAAAAGAGCAAGGAGTTTATAAGGCGAGGAGTGGAGCGTACATTTAGTACGTGAGCACCGCAGAACTTATAAAACGACGTAGCCAATTTTGCAAATTAAACGAGTATACCATTATGACCCCAATTTATTACATAAAATATGGTAATCTAAGCTTTGCAGAGAAAGTAATTTTATCTGATTTAGAACTTTATTTATACAAAGGTGATAAGATTTGTCTTATAGGACGTAACGGCTGCGGGAAATCAAGCCTAATGAAAATAATCTCAGGGGATTACGAACTAGATAACGGCGAACTATTTCAAGATCCTGCAATTACAACCGGCTATTTACGACAAGATATTTCTATAAAAACTAATCTAACTGTTTACGATTTTATCTCACAACAAACAGATAGTACAAAAAAAATAGATAAATACCAAATCGATATAATTCTAGAAAAATTACAAATCAACGGAATAGATAACTTATCAATCTATTCAGGCGGTCAGCTTAGAAGAGCAAGCCTTGCTAAAGCTTTAATATTAGAGCCGGAAATATTACTGCTTGATGAACCAACCAATCATCTAGATATTGAAACGATTGAGTGGCTAGAAGAATTTGTTAAATCTTATAACGGTGCTATTATTTGCGTTAGTCATGATAGAACATTTCTCTCAAATGTTACTAATAAAATTTGGTGGCTTGATAGAGGGATTTTACATAAATCCGATAAAGGATTTAAATTTTTTGATGAATGGCAAAATGTTATAATAGAGCAAGAAGAAGCAGCTCTTCGGAAATTAAATAAAAAACTATCTCAAGAGAATGAATGGTTAAATGCCGGTGTTACGGCTAGACGTAAGCGGAATCAAAAGAAACTTGCGGAGTTGAAAGCTTTAAGAGTAATAACAAGAGAACAGACTGAAAAACTAGCTAATTCAAAACAAAGAGTTAGGGCAGAGCTTGCCGAAAATATAGCTAAAAGCAAATTCATTATTGAAGCGGATAATATTAGTTTCAGCTATAAAAATACTAAAATCATTGATAATTTCAGTTTTCGTGTAAAAAAAGGCGAAAAAATCGGCATAATTGGTGCAAATGGCTCAGGCAAATCTACTTTTATCAAATTACTGACACAACAACTTACACCTGACTTAGGTAAAATTATATATGGCGGTAATTTAGATATTTCATATTTTGATCAACATAGAGAAAAACTAGAGCCTAATCATACATTGCAACAAACTTTATGTCCTACGGGCGGTGATCAAGTATTTTTGCCAAACGGTAAAACCATGCACGTTGCCGGTTATTTAAAACAATTCATGTTTAATCCTAAACTACTTAATGCAAAAACCTCTATTCTATCAGGCGGCGAAGCTAATAGATTATTACTTGCAAAAATCCTAATTAACCCTGGAAATCTGTTAATTTTAGATGAACCAACCAATGACCTAGATATGGATAGTCTAGAAATTTTACTAGGTATACTTGCAGATTATTCAGGCACTTTAATCGTAGTTAGCCATGATCGTGACTTCTTAGATAAGTTAGTTACTAGAACTTTAGTTTTCGCTCAAGGTAAAATTCATGATTTAACAGGAGGTTATGAAGATTATAAACAGTATTTTACCACGACTCCTATAGAGAAAAAACCTTCAAAACCCCTCCCCTTAATTCCTCAAAAAGCACCTATAAATAAAAAGCCATCTTATAAATATCAGCGTTTACTTGAAACATTGCCCAATGATATTGAAAAGCTAGAAATATCCATCAAACACTTAGAAAAAGAACTTGAAGATGTTAATCTGTATTTAGATAATCCTACAAAATATAATCATATTACTAATCAATTAATTAATGATAAAAAGAAACTAGACGAGTTATTAAATCAATGGTTAGAAATACAAAATTAATTTTTGTTAAAATTTTCTTGACTGAATTATTAATTTTTGCTGACGTTTCGTGGATGATGGAACACACATAAAAGGTTATTGTGAGTAAAATTACGAATAAAGAATATCCACAAAAAGAAAAAACAGCTGATCCTCAAGCGCTTAATGATATCAAAGCTATTCTTGCTCAAATTACCGCTACTAATAATCCTCAGAGTTAAGTAGATTAGTAAGTGCAGCTCGAAATATTAAATCTGATAGTTCTTTTATTAATGATATAGCAGAAAAAGTAGAGGCTATAGCATTAAAAAAGCAAGAACTAGCAGAAAGCCAACTTAATTCTGACATTGCTCAAAAAGAGCTAGAACAGTTAGAAAAACAAAGAGAACGGGAAGAAGCAATAATACAATAAAATATTTTAACTAAAGAAGAAATAGAAGAGCGTAGACAAAAACTTGCAGAACTTAAAGAGGAGCAAGAAGAAGTAAATATAATAGTTAAAAAAGCTAATGAAGAAAAAGAGATTATAGAAAAAGAGATTAATGATTTAACTGAGAAACTAAAAGATAAAAATTTATTACCTGAACAAATTAAAGCATTAGAAGAGAATTTAAAAGTAAAGAAAGAAAATCTAGCAGTTAAAAACACTGTAGTAAAAGAAGCTTGAAAAGTTCAAAAACACGTTCAAAAAGAAATAGAAAGCGTTAAGTGTAATAGTTGAGATTTAATCTTAC
>NZ_MXAX01000232.1:0-285 GCF_019249195.1 Rickettsia sp. TH2014
TGATCTTTAGTGATGGCATTACTGGCTTTGATGATTGTTTCTACTACCTCATATATAATAAAACCATTTTTTACTATACTCTCTAACTTTGTATCAGTAAGATTCAATTGTTTTGTTTTGGATAAAGCTACAGTAGCAAGTACTCCGTATTTATTAATCGCCTTAGGTATATCGAAGAAATGATTTACTGATGAATATGTTAAAGCTATTGCGTCATTTAAACAGTTAAATGCTTGCGTGATTTTAAATTCGTATCCTTCTTGATTGTAACTCATAATAATACTC
>NZ_MXAX01000232.1:292-876 GCF_019249195.1 Rickettsia sp. TH2014
AATTTAACTTGCCTTACTAAAAACACTTATACCTAAGTATATTACCACACCTCATGGTAATATACTACTATTTTATGTACTCTTGCTGTATTTCTTCACGCCAAAATCTCATGATTTGAGACTTCATCATCTATTCCTTCAAGTTCCATGGGACATAGGTTGTATAAATCGTTACCGGATGTCTAATAATATTAACATCATTTTTGAGACTTGGCTCAACCTTACTCGATGCATTATGAATCCTCATGCTGATAGACCACCCTTCATCGCAAGTAACTATAATCGTGTTCTTGGATGAATCTTTAAAACTTATATCTAGAAACTTTGTTGGCAATTTCAGTATTTGAAAATTTAGCTTTGGTTTTACATTGCCTGCTGGTTTATTCAATGTACCGTATAGATTAAAACACTGAACATATGTGATACACCTTTTATTAACAGCAATAATCTTATAGAAATCATTGTGCCCTAATAAATATTTAACAAGTAATCTTGGGATCTTATATGGATGTACCTTGTCTAGCCTTTGCAACTCATCAATAAAGCTATTTGGTAACCCCCCCAAAAACAATCGACAAAAGGAG
>NZ_MXAX01000232.1:973-1051 GCF_019249195.1 Rickettsia sp. TH2014
GGATGCCTGTAGCGTCTATACTGAGAGAGCACAAAATACCATCAGCGACATTTTATAAATGGAGATCAAAGTATGGTG
>NZ_MXAX01000233.1:0-5494 GCF_019249195.1 Rickettsia sp. TH2014
CTTTCGCAGGAATGACACCGAGCGTGTTTTGCGAGCTATACAACAAGGCCAGCTTGGGATGACATTATTGCTTTATATAAATATTTCACAGAATTCTTAAAATGGCAATCTATAAGTAAATCCTACTCCAAATTCTCCAACGGCTATAGTTTTTTGATAGGATTTGCCGGCACGAATTGTCCTGTTTTCATATCAAGCGTATCATAATTAATTCTTACTCTATATGCCGTTTGTAATTTTGCGGTTGCATCAATACTTAAATTTGAAGTTACATCTTGTGAAACTCCAAGACCTGCTTGCCACGCAACACAATTTTTATGAGTTCTTCTTACTTTAAAATAATCACCATTTATAACACTCCGCTTAGAGGAGGTAGATTTAACTTTTACTTGTGCTATTCCACCTCCAAGTATTACAAAAGGTGTGAAAGTTTTTATTTTTTCTAAATCATAAATAAGACTTAGCATATATATTTGATAATACTTTAGTATTACCCGGGGTTTTAGGAATAGTGAGACCATTACTTAAATTTTGCTGAGGTAATACGTAATGCAGACGATATTTAGGTTGATAAGTTGCTGAGAATTCAATAGCTATCTGTGGATATATTATATAGCCTATTCTCCCACTACACATGCTTGATTTTTTTAAAATTATTTCGGTATTTGAGTATTTATGTCGGAATTTACTAACGACCGGTTCAACTATTCCGCCTTCTGCTCCTATATAGAACCCTGTTTCTTTTGCAAAAGCAATGTTATTAACAATGATGATAGTAATAAAAAATAATTTTAGTAATTTAGTCATTATAATTGCTTAAAAAATAAAAAAATATTATATACCCCCTTTATTAATGGTCAATCATATTTTTTCTAATTATGGAAGCAATTATACCAAATAGTAATAAAGTAATAGTTACAACGAGCGAAACATATGCCGGAATTGCTATATAATGGTGAATAAATATTTTAAATCCGATAAATATTAAAATTAAAGCTAAAGAATATTTTATATAACTGAAACGTTCTACAATTTCTGCTAAACAAAAGAATAATGCTCTAAGTCCTAAAATAGCAAAAATATTTGAAGTATAAATTATATAAACATCATTAGCAATCGCAAATATTGCCGGTATACTATCTATGGCAAAGACTAAATCTATTGCTTCTATCAGTACTAGAGATATAAAAAGAGGGGTAAAATATAGTTTGTTATTACGTTTAACAACAAATTTACCCCCTTCAAGATTAGGAGTAATATTTAGATTTTTTACTATTGACTTGTAAATATAAGAATTCTGTATATCAAAAGTTTTATGTGATACATAAAAAGTTTTTATACCGGTAGCAATAAGTATTACGGCAAAAATATATAATAACCAAGCAAATTTATTTATAAGAATAATACCGCTGTAAATCATTATGGCTCTGAATATTATTACGCCTATTATACCAAAAAATAAAACACGATGTTGATATTTCCCGAGAATTTTAAAAAATTGGAAAATAATAGAGATAACAAAAATATTATCAAGGGACATAGCTTTCTCAATGAGAAAGCAGGTATAATATTCACGAGCATGTTCTGCTCCCGTATTATAGTAAACATAGATACCGAATAAACAAGCTATTACAAAATAGAAAAGACTAAAAAGTACACTTTCTTTAAAGCTCATTACGGTATTTTTTTTGTGTACTATTCCCAAATCGAGAACCAGTAAAGCAGCGATTACCGTATAAAAAATAATCCAACTCATTTATTTATCTCTTCATTTTATATTGCATGTGGAAATATAGCCCCCCACCAAACATAACTCTTAGCTGGAATCTTATAATATTTTCTCCTTGTTTTAAATAAGGTTTGATATTAATAGGATTGTTTGCACTAATAGGTTGGTTATTAACTTTAGCTTGTAATGCTTGACCTTGGTCGTTCCCATTATTGCAGTACCTTTTGTCGTCTAGAGAATCAACATTAGTAGGGAGGCTAAGTAGCTTTGTGCCATTGACATATATTAATGTGCAATCATCATACCATAAATCTTCTACTCTAAAATACTCAATATCGTCCATTATTGCATCTAAAGTTACTTTGAATTCTACAGTATGCAATATTGTATCGCCCGGTTCACCTGTCGCTTCTATAAATGCCCCATCCTTTGGAAATGCCATAATGCTTCCCTGTTGTACCGGTTTTTTGTTTAAGATATAGTCACCTATTTTAGTTACTGGATTATAAGGGGTCTCAGGTAATTGACTTGATGGAAAGTCGTTATAACCGACCTTTATAGGCAATCCTGTAGATTCTCTACAGCCGACATTTTGCCCTAAAGGTTCAAATTCAACAACTTTTCTATCAAAGTATGATAAACAATGGCGTTCTAAAGGTTTACTAGGATCAATAACTATCCAATTCGTCGGGCATCTTCCTATTGCAAGTTCTCCTATATCGCTTTCATCCCATTCTGCATTACCGTGGGCGCTACCGGAAGGAGCATCAGCTGTGCTAGGAATTTTAGCACAAGTAGGTACTAATATAGGAGCACAAAGATCTAGCTCTTGCCAAGTTTTATCTCTTACATCCTCGGTCTCAGCTTTATATGTCGGCTCTGGAGGATGGTTTTCGTCTCCTGCTGTATATGTCACTGTATAATATTTTGATTTATCATCTAACGGTACTAATTTTGGTCCTTTATCAGGTCCTGGCTCGACTCTATCTTTATAATCCCTACTTAAAACACATACTGGAGTATTAGGGCTATTATTATTAGTATAGCAGTTACTTGGAATATTATTTATATTGCAAGCATAAATGGTAATACCTTCCACTGTTTCTTTTAGAGTACAGCTACTTGTATTTATATCTTTGCTGCATAAACCAAGGTTTGGATATTTAAGGCTATATGTATTTTTAAAATTCTTACAATTTATAGTATTGTTGTTGTTTAATTTAGCAAGTACACAATTTATCGAGTCATTATTGTAACCGGGAATAGGTGAACCATCAGGTAAAGTAGGAATCGGCATAGGATTACAATGTTGGAAATTTTTCGGCATCAAGCAGGCATGCGTTCCACCTTGGATATATTTACCGTTTATATATTCTAAATATTTTAAATATACCGCACTTGAGTCAGGTTTTCCATTGCTATCATAAGGTTCTTTATCGTCTTTATATTTACCGTGAATAGTCAACTGATTTAGAGCATTCTCTCCTGAAAACGGCATAGCAATATATTTATCATTTGTCGGATCTTTTGGTGGATCTTTAGGTATAAACGCAACGGAAGAACTATACTTATAACCGGCAAGCATTACTATGCTTTCTGTGTCCGTGGGATTGGGAGGTGGAGGTCCGGCGTATGCTAACGGTGTTACAAGAGTGCTTGTTTCATCTATAATGTTAATAGTTCCATCTGTTTGTTTCTCTCTTACCTGCACTGAAGCAATGAATTGCGGTTTATAATAAGCATCGTTGGCATTGTTATTAGTGCAGGTAATTCCAGCATATTGTCTTGAACATTCATAAGCAGCTAGACTATAAGAATGATTTACTCTCGGTACGCAATCTATTAAATTACCGGACTCAAATAAGCAAATATTATTAGGATTTTGCTTATCATCTTCGGTATTACTAATAGAGACATAAAGTTTTCTATCTTTACCGTTATTGTCTTTTAGAGTGACATCTGTCTTTATAGGCATTAGGCTATTTGTATCTTGTTTTTGTACCTGAGGGAATTTTACACTTACATCCTTAAATTCACCGATATTAATTCCCCATACTTTTTGGCAGGTAGTTGAACTAGAACTTGGGCAGTCCGGTATATCGCTTATGTAGTAATCGCTAGGTGTTTCTACATTTCCAATTTTCTGTGAATATACTATTCTAAAACCCTCATTACAACCGTTAGCCGTAACACTACATGGCGTAGATATATCTGTATTAAAACATGGGGTGCTGCCTGAAGTATTCTTACACGATTTAATTAAATCTTTAAAAGCCGTATTAGTATGAGTAATTTTTGCTGAAGAAAAATCTGTATTACGTGGTTCTACACAAGTTTTGAGGTCAGAGTTTGATCCTGTGCAAAGTGGAACAAGATTACTAAAGCTAACACGTATGGTATTATTAACAATATTGTTTTTAACATTGATATTAGACGGCACTACACACGCCGGACTAGTAGAAGATTGATCAAAATTGCCGCTTGCATCTTTTATGCTACATACATTATTAGCACTAGCATTAATGCTAATATAATCTAAACTTGGGCAATATGGCGGTGGAAAAGGTCCTAAAGGCAATTGTACACAACCAAAAGAATAGCTATCTACAGAACCGTTTAATGATCCAAGTGCTTCAATAACTTTTATTATTAAACTAGGAAAAAAATTAAAAACCTCTCCTATTGCGTTAAGTATTGATTGAAGTACTTTTATAAATTCTGAATCTTGATCTATCATACCAAGAAGCTGCCCTAATAAACCTGGCAAACTTGTTCCTTTTACCATTTCAACTAAAAATTTTAATACTTTTGCAATAGGACTAAGTTCGTTAGTTTGATGAAGAGGTTGACGATTAGGATTCCAATCCATTGGATCAAGATGTACACCGGAATCTGAAACAAGGTTAACAAGTCCAGGGTCACTATAAGCACAAAGTTTAGGAGATTTTAAAGTGACTATTTTTCCATCTACACCTATTATCTTATTATCAGCTTCTGTATAACCGACTTTATTGAGATGTACTCCATCGGTATAACCTGGATCTGCAGGGGAAGGCGTGGCGTTTATTCCGGGAGGCAGAGGCATATCCGGTACGGCAACTCTAGCACAGACTCTAGTTAGAGGTAGACCGTAACCTGTAGGCCATAATACACATTCTCCATCCCAATTTAGGGTGGAGTTTTGATGCCAACAAGCGACAGCATTACAGCTTTGAACTCTAATACGAATTTTTGGAGTAAAGTAACTACTATCAGGGGCTTCTTCCGCACATCTATTGAGTAAAAAACCGATAAATGTACCTGGGTAATCAAATTTTAATAAACAAGTATCATTATCACGACCGTCGCTTTTATTCCAAGGAGGACATAATGTGCCTGGTTTAAAGGGTCCTCTTTTTACTTCATTTTTGCTGCCTCTATTCCAAGTTTCCGTTCTATCGCTTTGTCCGCAATTACAGGGATCGCGAAGACAATCGGCTATATCGCCCCAAATAGATGCCTGCACATTAAATGAGAAAAATGAAAATAAGAAAAATAATAAATATTTTTTTAACACTTTGAGTATTCTTTATGTTCGTTGTTTTGTTGTCATTGTGAGAAGGCATTGCTCGCATGGACCGATTTTTCGTCATTGCGAGCGACTGTAAGGAGCGTGGCAATCTCATGAAATTAAAACTAGATCGCAACAAAGCTCCGCTCCTCACAAGGCATTGCCCGCGTGGACCAATTTCGCCTTTGTCATACCGTGGCTTGACCACAGTATCC
>NZ_MXAX01000234.1:0-2432 GCF_019249195.1 Rickettsia sp. TH2014
GCGTAACTGCAATATGGAGGCATGACCAATTTTATTTTGCATATGATTGTTTTTTAAATTAATTAAAATCCATTATTTCGCCTAAAGGAGTTATATAAGAAGAATTTATTTTGCCCTCGGCTATATCAGCACTAAAGCCTTCACTATAGTTAACATCACCATTTTCGTTTATTTTTTTACTTAAAAATAATATAGCATTTTCAAATTTATTTTCTTTTAATATAGGCTGATTATTTAAACTAAAAACTTTCATGGCAAGCCTTTCGTTATTAGGTAATCTAAAATATATTTCTGATCCGTTATTGTATTCAAAAAAATTACATTTATTATAAGCGCCTAATAATAATAAATTATTTAATACATCTATGGTAACTTGTTCTTCAAGGTTTATTCCTTTAGGAAATGGTATACAATTATTATGATTATTTTGTATATTGGAAGAAAAAATACTTAACAACTCCTGTTGAGTAAAGTCAGGAAATTTAGGTTCTACTGTATTTTGTACATTATTATAATTTAATGCAGTAAAATCTAATTCAGTATAGTGGGTTGTATCACCAATCTCCAAAGTATATATATGTTGACCTTGCAATTCTTCTTCAAATAAATCTTCCCATATTATTTGTAATTCTTCTAGTAGTTCCTGAATATATTTATTATCATCTTTAACATCGTTAATTTCATCTGCAAAGCTTTTCATTACAAAAAATTTAAAATCTTTTAATTGTGAAGGTTTATAAGATTCAATTTTATTTTGTAATTTCTCTTCTAAATAATCTATTAGTGACGCAATATCTGCAGGAAAATTTTTAGTTATTTCTAATAATTCTTTTTTATGCTGTTCTGAAATTATATTCATTTTCTAATCTAATCTCGTCTCTTTCTTAAAAAAGCCGGTATGTCATGAATATCAGACTCCTTATTATCTTGATCTAGAGTATTAACAATAATGTTTTTGCGTTCTAAAGTTTGATTATTTGAAGCACGCAGAGAACCCCATATTTTTCCTAAAAATGATGGTTTTGGTGAGTCATCTTCAGATCTGTTGAAACTATTTGCATGTAACCCTAGCTCTTTTTCATTTCCGATAAAATTTTGATTTATTGGAGAGTCGGTAATTTCAATATTTTCGGTACTATAGCTGTTAAAATCAGGAATTTCTTCTATTTGTGTAGGTTGTACTATAGATTCATTATAAGTTTCTTCAGGAACTATGTTGGTAGTTCCAGCTATTGCGGGTTTATATGTCGGTACTTTATCGGCATCAATACCGGTAGCAACAACCGATACTCGGATAATTCCTTTTAATTCCGGATTAAATGTTGAACCGAAAATAATATTAGCATCAAGATTATCTACTTCTTCTCTAATTCTATTAGCAGCGTTGTCAACTTCAAATAAGGTCATGTCAGAACCACCGGTAATATTGATTAATACACCTCTTGCACCGCGCATTGAGCTATGATCTAGCAGCGGATTTGAAATTGCAGATTCTGCCGCTTTAATAGCTCTATCTTCGCCGCTAGCTTCACCCGTACCCATCATTGCTTTACCCATTTCGCTCATTACTGCCTTAATGTCGGCAAAATCAAGATTAATAAGTCCTGGCATAATCATTAAATCTGTTACTCCTCTAACGCCTGCATGTAATACGTCATCTGCCATTTTGAAAGCATCGGCAAACGTCGTTTGTTCATTAGCAATACGGAATAGATTTTGGTTCGGTATTACAATTAAAGTATCAACGAATTGCTGTAATTCAATAAGTCCTTTATCGGCAGTTTTCATACGATGACCGCCTTCAAAATGGAAAGGTTTAGTTACTACCCCAACCGTAAGGATGCCTAGTTCTTTAGCAATGCATGCAATAACCGGTGCAGAACCGGTACCTGTACCGCCGCCCATACCTGCCGTAATAAATACCATATTGCTACTTTCTAGGTAACTACGAATTTCGCTTTCTGATTCTTGAGCAGCAAGTGCTCCAACCTCAGGAGAAGCTCCTGCTCCAAGACCTCTAGTCGTAGAAACACCGAGTTGTATTTTGTTAGTGCATAAAGAATGTTCAAGCGATTGTGCATCAGTATTAGCTACTACAAAATTAGCGCCTTGCAGATTAGCACTAATCATATTATTTACTGCATTACTACCTGCGCCCCCAACGCCGAAAACCGTAATGGTCGGCTTTAATACTATATTTTCAGGAGCTTTTATGTTTAAAACCATGATACTCTTTTATTTTACATAATTAATGTTTAAGTATAATAAAAGATTAAGGCTGTGTGAAGAAAAATTTAATTATTTATATTTTTGTTCTTTTTGGCTGCAAATTATAAGATTTTTTTGAAATAGGAACAGCTATTTGCTGCAAAAATCTTATTAATTTTCGCTCAAAAATATCTAAAAATATAAATAATTAAATTTTTCTTCAC
>NZ_MXAX01000235.1:0-4210 GCF_019249195.1 Rickettsia sp. TH2014
CGAAGCGACGTGGCAATCCAGAAAAAGATTCTGATTTACAGAATTTTTTTAATCTTTTTCTGGATTGCCACGTCGCTTCGCTCCTCGCAATGACGACTCGGGTATCCACGCAGGAATTGCATAAAAAGAACTATATGATAACCCCTCTAAGCCCCAAGCAGCACTTGATTTTGTAGTTTAAATAATTCTGCCGCACCGCCTTTAGCAAGTTTTAACATTGCTATAAACTGCTCTTCGGAAAAAGGTTCTTTCTCTGCCGTGCCTTGTACTTCGATTAGATTACCGTTACCTGCAAATACAAAATTACTATCCACTTCAGCATCACTATCTTCTAAATAATCCAAATCTAGTATCGCCTCACCTTTATATATCCCGCAAGAAACAGCTGCGATTTGACTAATTAACGGATTTACCTTTAAAATTCTCTTTTTCATCAATGATCTAATAGCTAGGTGTAATGCTACGTAGCTTCCTGTTATCGCTGCCGTTCTAGTACCGCCATCAGCATTAATAACATCACAATCTATAATAATCTGCCTCTCACCTAGTTTCTTCAAGTCAACTACACATCGCATGCTTCTTCCTATCAAGCGCTGTATTTCTTGGGTTCTTCCTCCTTGCTTCCCTTGTGCTGCTTCTCTTTTAATACGCTGGGATGTAGAGCCTGGGAGCATGCCGTACTCAGCGGTAACCCAACCTTGATTCTGCCCTCGTAAAAACGGCGGTACGGTAGTTTCGCAAGTAGCACTACACATGACATGTGTATTACCGATTTTAATAAGGCATGAACCTTCCGTATTAATAAGCGGTGATAATTCTAATGAAATAGGACGTAATTGGTTGCTTTTTCTTCCTGACTGTCTCATAATACAATTTGTACTCCTAAATCGGTAGACGAAGTTTAATTTGAAAAAGGGCAAGACACTTTAAAGCTTACAACCGCAACGTAGGTATACTACGTGAGAATTATAAGCGCAAAGTGACGCCGCAATTTTTTAAATTAAACAAGTATACCATTGAAAAAATTTTTATTATATCTATATATACCTCAAAAAAGAACATAAATATAAAGTAAATAATATGATAAATGATAATATAGAAAATAATGAACAAACAATAAATGATATTGCTGAAGAGATAGTTGAAACGGCAAATCCGGAAATAACAGAGTTAAAAGCAGAAATTGAAGAGCTAAAAGACAAACTAATTAGAACTACTGCCGAAATAGATAATACAAGAAAGCGTTTAGAAAAAGCACGTGACGAAGCAAAAGATTATGCAATTGCTACATTTGCTAAAGAACTACTAAATGTTAGTGATAATCTTTCAAGAGCATTAGCTCATAAACCAGCGAATTCTGATATAGAAGTCACAAATATTATTGCAGGCGTTCAGATGACTAAAGATGAACTGGACAAAATCTTTCATAAACATCATATTGAAGAAATAAAGCCGGAAATAGGATCAATGTTCGACTATAATTTACATAATGCAATTTCGCAGATAGAACATCCTGATCATGCACCGAATAGCATTATTACTTTAATGCAATCAGGATATAAAATTAGAGATAGGCTACTTAGACCCGCTACCGTACAAGTAGTTAAAAAATCCGAATAGAAAATAATAATATGAATAGAACCGCTATATTTTGGCTAGTTTTTTTAGGGCTTTTTATAAGCGGCTTTATGCTAATTTCAGATGCAGTAAAACCATTTTTTATCGCATTTATAATATCTTACTTACTACAACCTGCTATAGGTTTTATCGCATCAAAATTTAAAATATCAAATAAATTTGCATCAAGCATAATTTATCTGATATTTTTGAGCATATTTTTCTTAAGCTTAACTATTTTAGTACCGATAATTTATGGACAAATTTTTACTTTTATAAATAATATTCCAAAATATAAAAATTATTTACAGGCAGAAATATTACCTCCTATAATGGCAAAAATTTATTCGATAGAGCCTGATATTGCCGATAAAATCAAGAATTCTTTAAGTGATTTTATAAATAGTATATTTATTATACTTGGCAGTATTGCTAATAATTTTTGGCGTTATACCATTATTACCATTAACATATTTGTTTTATTTTTACTTATACCTATAATATTATTCTATTTTCTACGTGATTGGGCTAAAATTATTGCAAACATAAAATCGTTATTACCTATAAAAACCCGACCGAAAATCCTTGAAATATTATCGGCAATTAATAATCTGTTATCTGCTTACATAAGAGGACAACTAAATATTTGCTTATTATTATCTACTTATTATAGTATTGCATTTACCGTAATAGGTATTGATCTCGCTCTTTTACTCGGTATTTTAACAGGGTTTTTAGTCATTATTCCTTTGCTTGGTACTTTTATATCGTTTCTTTTAACTCTAATTATCGGCTATTTAACTTTTGGTGTAACTAGCAAATTACTATATATAATGATAATTTATCTAGTCGGAAATATTTGTGAATCTTATATTCTAACCCCTAAAATTATCGGTGATAAAATAGGGTTGCATCCTCTTTGGATTATATTCTCGATTTTTGCCTGCGGCAGTTTATTTGGAATTATTGGAATATTTTTTGCTATACCGATTGCAGGGATTACAAAAATTTTACTCCTAAATCTAATTAAATTTTATAAATCTAGCAAATTCTATCAAACAGACGGCTAAGTTATAATATTATTGTATGATTTTTAAAAAGTGTCTAATGTCATACCCACTAAAGCGGGAATCCAGGCAAACCTATAAAAAACTTGTTTTTTTAGGTTTATTGTATGAATTAATGTATAATTGTTGTACTAGTATTAAGATTATTTTTTGGATTTCCGCTTGCGCGGGAATGACATAGAGAAGCATGAAAATGACCTCCTCGACCAACAACAATGCTGCTAAGGATTAATAAATGCAGCAATATATATTTCGATTTATTACTTCTAATAAATATCATCCTGATGAGTTTATTGTTTCTAGTTCTAACGAGCAAGCTTATAATATTATAAAAAATTGGCAGTGCAGCTTTGGCGTTAATCCTTATAAATCTACTTTATTAATTAAAGGACCTTCTTCGTCAGGAAAAACTTATTTAACCAAAATATGGCAAAATTTAAGCGGTGCCTATATTATTAAAGATATTTTTTTTAATGAAGAAATTTTAGAAAAATATAATGCTTTTATCATTGAAGATATTGAAAACTGGCAAGAGTCGGCATTACTTCATATATTTAATATTGTTAATGAAAAACAAAAATATCTTTTACTTACCTCATCTAATAAAAGCAGAAATTTTACTTTACCCGATTTATCTTCACGTATTAAATCAGTCCTTAGTATAGCATTAAACTCACCTGATGATGAATTAATCAAAATTCTAATATTTAAGCATTTTTCTATTTCTTCGGTAACAATATCAGAACAAATAATAGATTTTCTTTTAGTAAATTTGCCTAGGGAATATTCTAAAATTATAGAAACATTAGAAAATATTAACTATTTTGCTTTAATTTCCAAAAGAAAAATAACAACTTCATTAGTCAAAGAAGTTTTAAATAAGTATAATCATAAAATATTGTAACTTTTTTCTTGACTTTAAATCTTCTCAATATAACCTTTCTATAAATTAACTTTTTAGAAAAAATTGTGTTGGGATACGAAAAAAACAAAAAAATTTAAATAGAGCACAAAAATAGACTATCAGCTTACTATCGATAGGTACTTTTTTAGAGTATTTTGATCTTATGCTATATGTTCATATGGCAGTACTACTTAATGAGCTTTTCTTTCTGCATTATGATACTCACGTTAATCGCCTTCTTGCAGCTTTTTCTTTTTGTTCTACTTTTATTTTTAGACCCTTAGGAGCTTTGTTATTTGGCTGGATAGGAGATAATATAGGTCGGAAATTTACAGTCATTATTACCGCTATTTTAATGTCGTTTTCTTGCATCGTTATGGCCAATCTTCCTACTTATGCCCAAGTAGGTGCTAGTGCCGTTTGGATAGTAACAATATGCCGTATAGTGCAAGGTATGTCGTCCATGGGAGAAAGAGTAGGAGCAGAATTATATTTAACGGAATCCGTCGGAGTTCCTAAACGCTTTCCTGCCGTAGCATTTGTAGGGGTGTGTGCTAGCTTAGGATTAGCTGTCGCCCTTGGCGTAGCAACTTTAGGTCGTGCCTCCGTATTGCAGTTTAGA
>NZ_MXAX01000236.1:0-1308 GCF_019249195.1 Rickettsia sp. TH2014
ACATCAGTAACAAGAGTTGCATCCATAGAATTGGATAATTTATAACTTAATATAGCTTTGCTATGCCAGTCTATAATAGCCGCCATATACATAAAGCCATCATGAGTTCTAATGTAAGTAATGTCACCACTCCAAACCTCATTGACATTAGGTACATGTACTGTTTTTGTTGTTCTAGATTTAGTCCAATATTGATCAAGTAAATTGCGCTCCACCTTCCTCATGTAAAAACATATTCATCTGTGCTAATGCCCATGTTGCATTATTCATTTCTTGACCATAAAGTGCATAATTATGTTTATTTAGCTGTTTATTCTTTTTTGCTTCCTCCATTACCTCTTTAGCTGCTCGAATTAAAAGCGAATCTGAACCGCAAGCCGGATCACAAATTATGTTGCCGGGCTTTGGAGCAGTAGGCTTTGCAAGTAAAGTTGATACGGCAGTAGGAGTATAAAATTCACCGGCTTTTTTGCCTGCATCTGAAGCAAAGCGTGATATTAGATAAATATAACATTCGCCTATAATATCTTCACTGGCTCTGTCAGGACTTAAATCTAATTCCGGCCTATTAAAATCTTCTAATAGCAATTTTAAACGACGAATTCGTTCTTTGGTCTTACCTAAATTAGACTCCGAGTTAAAATCGATATTACGGAATACTCCTTCTAATTTAGTAAAATTCTTCTCTTCTATTTGATCTCAAGCTTTATTTATAAGTTCACCGATATTATTTTCATTTCGTTTTATAAATATATCATAAAAATTTGCATTTTCCGGTATTACAAATTGTTCTCGTTCTAATTGCTGTTCAATTCTTGAAGGCTCGTTTTTATATTTTTCTTTATATTTTTTTGAACGTACTAGCCAAACATCTGAAATATATTTAAAGAATAGCATTACTAATATGTAATCTTTATAATTTGCTGCATCTTATCACGCCTCGAAAAGTATCACAAGCAACCCAAGCAGCACTATTTATTTGATTTTGTTTTACTTGATCAGTCATATCTTTGATTTGATTTATTTTATCTAGTGATAGATTATGTAGGTTAAAAACTGAAAAGCAAACAATCTAGTTTTCATAAAATAGATGGCAGCAATTACTTTTTCAACTATTATATTTGTTTATAGTTTAAAATTAATGATAAAATATTTATTTATGAATAAAAAACTAGTTTATTTGTAGCATATGAATTTTTAAAGAAATTTAAGGAAGGTTAGAAAATCTGAAGATATTTGGTGGAGGCAAGTAAACGATTTGCCAGTGTAGAAGTCAAGATTTAATCTTACAGACATTATAAAAATTAT
>NZ_MXAX01000237.1:0-2797 GCF_019249195.1 Rickettsia sp. TH2014
CTAAACTGCAATACGGAGGCACGACCCATTTATTATCTCATTATTTCGGTATTGTCATATCGTCATTGCGAGCGACCATAGGGAGTGCGGCAATCTCGTCGAATATCCTGAGATTGCTTCGTCAAAATTTTCAATTTTTCCTCGCAATGACGATATCAAACTGTTATTTTGCTATCTCGCTAATTTTAAATCAAGAAACTTTACTATTCTAATAAGTTACGTTATAGTTATTTTTATTGTTTCTAGCAACAAATAAATATTGTGTCGGATTATGTCGGAAATTGAAGAAAAATTTAATGAATCATCATATGGTGCTGATTCTATAAAGGTTTTAAAAGGTCTCGAAGCCGTAAGGAAAAGACCAGGAATGTATATCGGGGATGTTGGAGACGGATCGGGTCTACATCATATGATTTATGAGGTAGTCGACAATGCTATCGATGAATCGCTCGCCGGTTATTGTGATTTAGTCCGAGTAACGTTAAATAAAAACGGTTCGGTAACCGTGTCCGATAACGGGCGAGGTATACCTGTCGAAATTCATGAAGAGGAAGGGATATCAGCAGCTGAAGTTATTATGACGCAACTTCACGCCGGCGGTAAGTTTGATCAGAACTCTTACAAGGTTTCAGGCGGTCTGCACGGTGTAGGCGTATCGGTGGTAAATGCTCTTTCAGAGTGGCTTGAATTACGTATTTGGCGTAATAACAAGGAATATTTGATTAGATTTAATAATGGTATAACAGAAGCTCCGCTTGCGGTTGTCAAAGAAAATATTGATAAAAAAGGTACGGAAGTTACTTTTTTTCCGTCTGTAGAAACATTTACTAATATAGAATTTGATTCCGGCACTATAGAGTATCGTCTTCGAGAGCTTGCTTTTTTAAATTCAGGTGTAAAGATTTTACTCGTCGATAACCGCTTTGAAGAAGTTAAAGAAGTAGAGTTTTATTATACTGGCGGTATAGAAGCTTATGTAAAATATATAGACAGAGCAAAGCATGCTATCCATCCATGTATAGTAGTTAATACGGAGAATGCTGAATCCGGTATAAGTCTTGAGCTTGCGATGCACTGGAACGATTCTTATCACGAAAATATCTTATGCTTTACTAATAATATTAGGCAGCGTGACGGCGGAACTCACCTTAGTGCTTTTAAGTCGGCAATAACACGTGTTATTACCTCTTACCTTGATGCTACGGGTCTTAATAAAAAATCTAAAAATGATTTTAGCGGTGAGGATACTAGAGAAGGCTTATGTTGCGTACTTTCCGTTAAAGTTCCTGATCCTAAATTTTCCTCTCAAACAAAAGATAAATTAGTAAGCTCCGAAGTACGGCCGGTTGTTGAAAATGCCGTTTATACAAAAGTTCTTGAGTGGTTTGAAGAGCATCCGGCGGAATCAAAGGCAATTATAGCTAAGATTATGGAAGCAGCTAATGCTCGTGAAGCTGCTAGGAAAGCGAGGGAGCTAACTCGAAGAAAATCAGCCTTAGAAGTCTCGAACTTACCCGGTAAGCTTGCTGATTGCCATGCAAAAGATCCGGCAATTTCAGAATTGTTTATTGTTGAGGGAGACTCTGCGGGCGGTACTGCAAAGCAAGGTAGGGATAGTAAAATTCAGGCTATATTGCCTCTGCGTGGTAAAATTTTGAACGTTGAACGTGCAAGATTTGACAAAATGCTCGGTTCAGATCAAATCGGTACGTTAATTACAGCTCTTGGGATTAGTGTTGAACGAGAATTTTCCTTAGAAAAGCTCAGATACCATAAAGTTATTATTATGACTGATGCTGATGTTGACGGCTCGCATATTAGAACTTTATTGCTCACGTTTTTCTATCGTCATATGCCTGAGCTAATAAATAAAGGTTATCTATATATAGCCCAGCCACCACTTTATAAGGTAAAGAAAGGAGCAGCTGAGCTTTACTTAAAGAATGAGCAAGCTTTACAAGATTATTTGATAAAATCAACTATCAATGATGCAACTCTAACTCTAGACGGTAAAGAGCAGTTAGTAGGCGGTGATTTAGAAGAGCTAATTAATAAAGTAGTTAAGTTTAACGGTTTGCTTGATCATGCTAGCAAAAAATTTAATCGTTCAATTACCGAAATTCTTACGATTAATGACTTACTTAATAACAAAATATTTGAGCTAGAGAGTGATTCAAGGCTTCAAAAAGCTTTAGATGTTTTAAATAGCTTAGAAGAGTCGCCTGATAAAACTAATTGGGAAGTTTTAAAACATGAAAATAAAATAGAATTTTTCCGTTTTAGTAGGGGCTTAAAAGAAAGTAAAATATTGTTGAAAGAGCAGTTGGAATCATTTGAGTTTATACAAATATCAAAGCTTGCTTTAGCAATTTTTGATATATTGAGTAAGCAATTAAAGCTTATAGTAAAAAATCAGGAATTCAATATTTTAACACCGAGTCAGTTGCTAAACGCTATTATAGAATGCGGAAAAAGAGGTATAAATATTCAGCGTTTTAAAGGTCTTGGGGAGATGAATTCCGACCAACTTTGGGAAACTACTCTTGACCCTACCAAAAGAACGTTGCTTCAGGTAAGGGTTGCGGAAGTTGATGAAGCAGAGGGCGTTTTCTCAACACTAATGGGTGACGTTGTCGAACCTCGCAGATTATTTATCCAAGCTAATGCGTTAAATGTTGTGAATTTGGATGTGTAGTACAGTGTCATTATTCGTCATTGCGTGCAGCCATAGCCCGAACCGTCATTGCGAGGAGCGAAGCGACGCGGCAATCTCATGAAATAATACTCCTGAGATTGC
>NZ_MXAX01000237.1:2803-9415 GCF_019249195.1 Rickettsia sp. TH2014
GAATTACTACGTAATTCTTCTCGCAATGACGTTGCAATTTTATCAAAATAACTTATGCAAAAATTAATTATTCACGGCGGTAAACCTCTTAAAGGTAGTATTAATATTAGTGGTGCTAAAAATGCCGTGCTACCTATTATGGCGGCATCTATTCTTGCCGATAAACTGCATATTACTAATGTTCCAAAGTTAACGGATGTTAGTACTATGAAAGATTTGCTAAGAAGTCACGGAGCAGATATTGAAATATTAGAACATCAAGATGAATTTGAACTTATAATTAATACCGGAAATATAAATAACTTTACTGCAGATTATGAAATAGTCCGTAAAATGAGAGCATCGATTTGGGTGCTTGGTCCTTTGCTTACCAAATACGGTAAAGCAAAAGTATCGCTTCCGGGTGGTTGTGCTATTGGAGCAAGGCAAGTAGATTTGCATATTGCCGTATTAAAAGCTATGGGAGCTGCGATTGAAATAGAAGACGGTTATATTAACACCTCAAGTAAAGGACGTTTAAAAGGTACTCATTTTGCTTTTGATAAAGTTTCTGTAGGTGCTACAATTAATGCAATACTTGCAGCTGTTTTAGCAGAGGGGGAAACTGTACTTTTTAATTGTGGTCGAGAACCGGAGATAGTTGATTTATGTAATTGCCTTATCAAAATGGGAGCCGATATTGCAGGTGTCGGCACTAGTGAAATAACAATTAAAGGTAAGGATTCTTTAAATAAAGCGAGCTATAAAGTACTTTCTGATCGTATTGAAGCCGGTACTTATATGTTTGCGGCAGCTATTACTAAAGGTGATATAAAAATTTGTGGGATTGATTACCATATTATAGAAAATATAGCTTTAAAACTTATTGAAACGGGTATAAAAGTTGTGCCGATCAATAACGGAGTCCAAGTAACTTATGAAGGGAAGTTAAATTCAGTTGATTTAGAAACTAATCCCTATCCCGGCTTTGCTACTGATTTACAAGCACAATTTATGAGCCTTATGACGCTTAGTAACGGTGTTTCAATGATCACCGAGAATATTTTTGAAAATCGCTTCATGCATGTTCCTGAATTATGTAGAATGGGAGCAGATATAGTAGTACGAGGTAATAAAGCGGTCGTTCGAGGTGTAGAAATGTTAAAAGGAGCAGAAGTTATGGCAAGCGACCTTAGAGCTTCGGTATCGCTAATACTCGCAGGGCTCAGTACTAATAGCAAAACCGTATTACATCGAATATATCACTTGGATCGTGGCTTTCAAGATTTAGAAAAAAAATTAAGTAATTGCGGTGCGGATATAAAAAGAGTATAATATACTTGATGAACTTCAAAAATTGGCTACGTCGTTCTACAAGAGCTTCGGTACTCACGTATTAAGTAACTGCTGCCGTTCCTCGTCTCGTGAGCTCCTTGCTCTTTTTGAAGTTGATCTTCGTATACTCAGTTCTTATTTATTTGTAGTGTACTATTTTTAACGGAGAAAATTATGGCAAGAATTACAGCAGAAGATTGTAATAAAATTATACCGGATAGGTTTCGGCTTGTTGTACTAGCAACAAGATATGCTAAATTATTAAATTATAAAGTAGAAACTAATCAAATCAAAAAAGAAAAGCGTGATAAACCTCCTGTTATCTCATTACGTAGAATTGCTGCCGGAAAAGTATCGGTAGAACAGTTAGAACAAGACCTAATAAATAGTCTGCGTACAAAAACTATGATAGAGCCAATTGTTAATCAGGATGAATCAGAAGATATAGAAGAAAAATTTGAGTATTTACCTGAGGTTTGTATAACGGAAGATTACTCTGATTTAGATGATCAAATTTTTATTGATGAGACCGGTGATGATTTTGAAGATAAGTAAATGTTTATCGGTGTCGGTACTGATATAGTACAAATTCCTAGAATCGAAAAAATATTACATTTATATCCAGAACTTTTTGCTCAAAAAATTCTAACTTCGAAGGAGTTAGCGCAGTTTAGTTTATTGGACAAAACAAGTCATGCTGTATTTTTAGCAAAGCGTTTTGCTGCTAAAGAAGCTGTAAGTAAAGCCTTTGGAATCGGTATAGGTCAAGGTATAAATTTAAAAGATATTACTATACTAAATGATAATTTGGGCAAGCCTATAGTAGAAGTGAGTTCAAACTATACAAAAAAACTCCCACCTTTTAATATTCACCTGTCTCTTTCTGATGATTACCCTATATGTGTAGCATTTGCTGTAGTCGAGGGGAAGTTATAGTGTCATTTCTGCGGTATTGTTGCGTGGATACCCAAACCGTCATTGCGAGGAGCGAAGCGATGTGGCAATCTCATGAAGTAATAACACAAACTCCTGAGATTGCTTCGTCAAAACTTACAGTTTTTCCTCGCAATGACGACTTGGTATGCGGGGAATGTCCGCTCTAGCGAAATATAAATCACGCTCCGGCTTTGTTGTCTGCTTTGGGTAACATAATTTTTAAATCGGCTTTAGCTTCTAAATCAGAAATATATTTCTTTAGTACTTCTGCAGCTAATATATTATCAATAGTTACTTTTGCTTCTTCCTTTGTTGGAATAGGCGCAGGTTTTTTTTCAAGCACTTTGATAATATGCCAACCGAAATCGGTTTTTACAGGAGTTGAAACTTCATTTACTTTTAAAGCAAAAGCTTTCTTCTCAAATTCCGGTACTAACTGTCCAGGTTGATTTAATAGAATGTAACCTATAACTCCGCCGTTTGAAGCTGAAGCTTTATCAAGAGATGATTCTTCTGCAAGCTTAGTGAAATTTCCACCTTTGCTTAATTTGGTCTTTATATCGTTAGCTTCTTTTTGGGATTTAACTAAAATATGAGCAACTTTTATTTGCTCTTTACCTTTAAGATTACCGACATATTTATTATATTCGTTATCAAACATCTTATC
The DNA here is from genome assembly GCF_019249195.1 of Rickettsia sp. TH2014. Taxonomy (NCBI): domain Bacteria; kingdom Pseudomonadati; phylum Pseudomonadota; class Alphaproteobacteria; order Rickettsiales; family Rickettsiaceae; genus Rickettsia; species Rickettsia sp. TH2014. Next base: position 5,721 of record NZ_MXAX01000237.1, read on the forward strand.
TGTAATATTAGATTTTATATAATTTGCCAATAATTCTTGTTGAGCTAATTGATTTTTTGCATTTTCAAGTTTTTCTTGGAATTCTTTAGAAGAAGTAATATTTGACTTAGCAACTTCTTCTTTTAACAACAGATTATTAACATAAATTTTTATTAATTTTTCCTGATCTTGCGGTGGAAAATCATTAAAATTTTTGATTGTTTCACCTGATTGAAGATTAAGCTGAGGCTTAAATTCTTTCATAATTTGCGATTCTTTTACTTCACCGCCTTTATAGGTAGCAACTACTTTGTCTTGATCGGCAAAAGTAATACCGGAAAGCATGCTAACTGATAAAAATATAACAGATAATTTTTTCATTTATGACTCATAATTGTGTTAAACATAAGCTTAAATTTTATAAAAATAATATATAACCGTCAACAGCTATTTGAGAATATTTTATTTATTAATAATAATTTACAAATATTTGTAGTAAAAAATGCCTTTCAATAAATAAATTATTCATTTAAATAAAATTATAACATTTGATAATTTTATAAAATATACCTATATTTAAGTACTAAAATACTAAAAATATCATAAGGACTTTAATGCTTTCTATTTTAAAAAAACTTTTCGGTACTGCAAATGATCGTACTGTAAAAAAACTATTTTCTGAAATTACAAAAATTAACTCACTTGAGCCTGCTATACAAAAATTATCAGATGAGGAGTTAAAGAATAAAACTGTAGAGTTTAAAGAAAAGCTTAAAAACGGAGCTACTTTAGACGATATAGTATATGAGGCGTTTGCGGTAGTTAGGGAAGCGGCTAGAAGAGTTTGCGGTATGCGTCATTTTGACGTTCAGCTTATAGGCGGTCTTATATTACATAGAGGCATGATTACCGAAATGCGTACCGGTGAGGGTAAGACCTTAGTTGCAACACTTCCTGCTTATTTAAATGCTTTAACCGGAAAAGGTGTACATGTTGTAACCGTCAATGATTATTTGGCAAGCCGCGATTCTACTTCCATGGGTAAAATTTACAATTTTTTAGGTTTATCGGTTGGATGTATTGTTGTCGGCATGCCTGATGAAGCAAAACGAGTCGCCTATAATGCCGATATTACTCATGCCACAAATAATGAACTCGGTTTCGATTATTTAAGAGATAATATGAAGTATAACTTGCAGGAGCGAGTACTTCGTCCTTTTAATTTTGCTATCATCGATGAGGTTGATTCGATTTTGATAGATGAAGCAAGAACTCCGCTCGTTATATCGGGTCCGGTGAATGATAATTCGGAATTATACGGTAAAATTGATAAAATTGTACGCCTGCTTAATATAAGTGATTTTGAAAAAGATGAAAAATTAAAAACTATCAATTTAACGGAAACCGGTATTACACATATAGAATCACTTTTAAGTAAAGAACATCTTATAAAGCCTGATTCCGGTTTATATGATTTTGAGAATCTAACTTTAGTACATTATGTTAATCAAGCCTTAAGAGCTCATAATATGTTTACTATTGATGTAGATTATTTAGTGCGTGAAGGTAAGGTAATGATTATCGATGAATTTACCGGCCGTGTAATGGAGGGGCGGAGATATTCGGAAGGGTTACATCAAGCATTAGAAGCAAAAGAAAATGTAAAAATTCAAAATGAAAACCAAACTCTTGCATCTATTACTTTCCAAAATTATTTCCGTAATTATCCTAAATTATCGGGTATGACCGGTACGGCTATGACCGAAGCACCGGAACTAAAAGACATATATAATCTCGATGTGGTTGCAGTTCCAACCCATAATAAAGTTACAAGGCTTGACCTTGATGATGAGATTTACGGTAGTAAAAAAGAAAAATATGATGCTATCTTAAAGCTAATTAAGGATTGTTACGATCGTGGTCAGCCTGTACTTGTCGGTACGATAAGCATAGAAAAGTCAGAAGAGCTTTCAAGCGTTTTAAATAAAGAAAAAATCCCTCATAAAGTTTTAAATGCTAAGTTCCATGAGCAGGAAGCTTTTATTATTGCTCAAGCAGGTAGGTTTAAGGCAGTAACGATTGCAACCAATATGGCAGGGCGAGGTACTGATATTATGCTTGGCGGTAATCCTGAAATGCTAATAGAGCAGCTGGATAATGATCATAATTACGAAGCTAAAACAGCTGAAATAAAAACTCAAATTGCTGAAGAAAAGAAGCAAGTTATTGAAGCAGGCGGTTTATTTGTGATAGGTACGGAAAGGCATGAAAGCCGTAGGATAGATAATCAGCTAAGAGGAAGATCGGGTAGACAAGGCGATCCCGGTAAGACTAAGTTTTTCCTATCTCTTGATGATGATTTGATGCGTATTTTTGCATCAGATCGTATATCAGGAGTTCTTAGAACACTTGGATTGAAAGATGGAGAGGCGATCCACCATCCGATGATTAGTCGTTCACTTGAGAAAGCTCAGCAAAAAGTTGAAGGCCATAACTACGAGATGCGTAAAAATTTATTACGTTTTGATGATGTAATGAATGACCAACGTAAGATAATATACGAGCAACGTACTGAAATTATTAAATCTAAAGATAGTCACGGTTTCTTAAATAGTACTACTGAGGAACTCGCTAAAAAGATAGTATTAACTTTTATGCCGGTAGGCTCTTATAGAGAAGATTGGGATATAGAAAATTTAAGCGTAGAATTACATCGTGTCTTTTCTATGAAATTTGATCATAATTTAGTCAGTAAAAATGACGTAACGGAAGAAGAAATCACGAAAATCGTTATACAAACGGCTCATGATATATACAAGTCAAAAGAAGAAGCTTATAGTAGTGAGTTAATGCATAATGCCGTGAAGTATATTTTACTAACTATTCTCGATCAAGTTTGGAAAGACCATTTATATAGCTTAGATCATTTAAGACAAGGCATATCGCTTAGAGCTTATGCTCAAAAAGACCCTCTTAGCGAGTATAAAAGAGAGGCATTTAATTTATTCGAGCAGATGCTCAATAATTTAAAAGAATTATTTATTCAAACAGTATATCACTTCCATATCGACTTAAAACATATTCAAAAAGAAGATGTTTCGCTTGAGCATAAAAAACTTCAGAAAAATATGCGAGAAAGTCGGGAGGATCCGGCATTTAGTAAATACAATGCAGGAAGTAGCCTTGAGACTGACCTTAAACCAGTCGTATCACGTATTGACCCAAAAGATAGAAACCCTGATGATCCTACTAGCTGGGGGAGGGTATCTCGTAATGAGCTATGCCCGTGCGGTTCAGGCAAGAAATATAAATATTGTCATGGTGCAAATGAGTAGATGAAAACCACCTTACCTGAACGTTCTCTTAAGATCCAAGCTAGGCTTAATTTTATAATGCAGCAGATTTTAGATATTGCACAGGATAAAATTACTATGATTATTTTGTATGGCTCTTTTGCTAGAGGCGACTGGGTACGTGATTTACCTAACGGTTACCATAGCAATACTGATATCTTGATAATTTTAAAAAAGGTAAATATAAAGGGCATACTGCTTTAAGGTTAGAAGATAATTATATAAAAGATTAGAAAAAACAGGAGTAATAAAACCTCAGATTATCCCGTATGATTCAGAGATATCTATAATTCTAGAGTCAATAAACGAGGTAAATAAGCAGTTGGAGATAGGGCGTTATTTTTACACGGATATTAAGAAAAG
>NZ_MXAX01000238.1:0-719 GCF_019249195.1 Rickettsia sp. TH2014
AACTGCAATATGGAGGCATGACCTAATTTTATATGGCAAAAAGTAATTTTCGTTACTTTTTAGAGCTTGTATATTCAATACAAAATCATTCTTATCATAGATAAAAATTTTAACTAAGTTTAGATATAATAAAGTGCCGAGAATAATTGAACGAAATAAGCCAAGAGATGCTTTTAAAAGTTGTTTATCGATTATAAGTATAATTTTTCGGTATGGTAATTTGAATAAATTTCTGATTAACTTATAGTAAGCATATGTGTTGTAAGGCTTCTTAGCTAAAATAAGTTCTATATTTACCATACCCATTCCATTCGGATAAATTTCATGTAATAAATCTTTATCTATAATGATAAACTAGATACGGCTCAATGATAGCTGTTCTTTCTTCTGCTGTTTTAGTGTTCATAACGGCTTAGTCCTCCTGATTAAACTTAAATGATTCAAGTTTGATCACCAAGAAATTGGTGATCAGGGAGTTAGAAACACCGTCAACAAGAACAGCTGAGTAGTTTTTAGGCTTAAAGTTATACTCTAAGCCCTGAACATGACTACTACCTCCCCGACCGTAAAATATCGAGGAATAAACCAATTTAACGGTGGTTTACTGCCTGTTGATGGAGGTTTCTACACTCCAGAACAACCTTAGTTGTTCCAAGATGATTCTAAGCAATACTCTTGTAGAAGTCAAGATTTAATCTTACAGACATTATAAAAATTAT
>NZ_MXAX01000239.1:0-6569 GCF_019249195.1 Rickettsia sp. TH2014
AGTATTAGTATTAGTATTAGTATTAGTATTTTTAGTTTTTTCTGGATACCGTGGACAAGCCACGGTATGACAGTGATGGAATTAATCTACGACATGACAGTAAGTTAGAAGTTTTATACAACAACTTTGCCAATATTGCAAGTATAAAATTATAGGTTTACCTTAAGCTTAACACTACCTTGATGGCTTCTATAATGTTTATTTAGATAATAATTATAATCCAAAGAAATAGTAGTATTCTTGATACTGCCTATAATACCCGTTCCTAAATTATAGGATGTTTTCGGTTGTTTCGGTATTGCATAATTTTGCTTAAATTCAGTATCAAATATTTTAACAACTCTATTTATTCTTTGGGTTTTCTCTTTAAAATTATGTTCTACCGCTCCTTGGAATGTTAGACCTAAATTATTAAATTTTAGAACATCTTTTAAAGGTACTTTGACTTTAGTACCGACAATTCCGGACAATATATTATTCTCTTTCGTTGTAAGAGCTATTTCTTGTACGTTAATACCGGTTTCATTATATACTCCATCTCGTGACTTCCCATATCTCAAGCCAATATTTGGGGTAATAATAAGCTTGTTCTGCAAAAGATAATTATAATTCAGTAATGCTTCCGCATTATAACTATGATTGCGATGTTTTACATTACTTCTAATTTTAGTATCACCATATGAATAAGTTGTATTATCTTTAATAAAGTTTTTAGAAGCAGATACTAAAGCTTGTAGTGCAAAATTCCTCGGTAATTCTTTTTGTCCGTAAATAGAAACCACATGACTATCAATAAGTTCTTTGTCATTATTTTTGCTATTTTTAAATTTAAATACTGAGTGAACATTACTGTAAGCTATACCTAGAATATTATTGTCGATTTCAACATCAAGCCCAATAGTAGCACCTTTGTTAGTACCTCTATAACCGGTCATATTTTCTACGCGTCCATGATTATTAGTGCCGTACATACCACGCATCCACAAACCTCTTTTTATACGAGATTCTTCTTCATCACCGGCTCCTACCGCTACCATATTATTAGACATATTCATAGATGTATCTAATCTGTTACGAATCATATTATTTACAATAGCATTAACAACTTTCGCTTGATTTAAAGTAGGAGCATTTTCTGAAATTTGCGTTTGCATTTCTTTTTTTGCTTTCTGTTTAAGAGGAATAGCCGTATCAACTTCCGTTATTTTAAGGTTACCCCCATCGGAATCGGATAATTGCTTTATTATTTCTTCTTCCTCTTCAAATCCTGAATCATAACTTTTTTCATCTTCGCTACCATCGCCTAATGCTAAACATTCCCTTTCTCTACCATCACTTAATGCTAATGCACACTCATTACTTGATACAGGTAGTGCAAGTAACCCTTTATCTCCTGCTTTTGGAATACCAGATTCTGTTACTTCTGTGTCTTCTTGTTCTTCATTGCCTGCAGGTAAGGTAGATTCTGATTTACCATCCGACGCTGAAATTTTATCCATTTCACGATTGAGTTTTTCAACCTCCTCATCTAGACTACTGACTAAAATTGCAATATCTTCGTCTGAATTATATTGTGGATCCAAGGATATAGGAATTTCTGCATCGTATTTCTTAAGCTCTTTATTTATTGCTTCAAAAGAAAAAGCTTGATCAAATGCTAACGGGTCTTTTTCAGCTCTACTCAAAATCTTACTTACAAGTTCTTCTTTTTCTCTCAGCACTTCAATCTGCTGAACGATTTGAGCAGCTCCTGGGCTTGTCCTTGGCAATTGTTCCAGTTCTTGCCTTTTAACTATTACTGCCATTTGATATATCCGTAGAAGAGCTAATTTAGTTTCGCTTGAATTTTTATCATTACTATTGGCTATCTTTGAGCTTGACTGGTCCGGAGTTGGGCAGCTATCCTCGGCTCCATATCTATGACCCACTCCTATATCTCCTGTATTATCCCATGATAAATCTTCATTACTACCAAATATATTTGGGCTACTAGCTGAAACTGAACGTGAAAATACTGGCTTATCCTTAACTGAATAGTTGTTTCCATTATTTGGTAAATCAAGTACAGCATATATCATCTCTGTATCTTGTGGTCGTGAAAACACCGGCCTATTTGGGACTGAATAAACCTTATCATTAAACAAATAAGATGTATGTTCTTCCATACTTGGTTGCACCTCTCGTTCTAACTGTAACTGTTCTTTCTCTAGAGCTATATGTTTTGTAGCTAACTCCGTAAGTTCTGGATCATTATCTAAGTCTGTATTTGGATTTTGATTATGTTTTTGATTACGTAATGCGCGATATTCTACTTCAACATCTTTCTTAGAAGCAATCACTTTTTGGAGCTCCTCATCTAAAGCATCATATTCTCTTAGAGGCGCAAGCTTTGCTTCAAGTGCGAGGTCTAAATGTTCTAAAGGTTTTCGTACATTATTATTCTTTCTATTATTCTTTTTGTTATCCTCTAAAGCTTCTTTAACTAATTCTATATCTGCATCATATTTTTCCAATAATTTATTCACCAATGCTATTGGTTCTTTTACTTCATTATCATCAGGATTATTTATTTTATGTATAATGGCTTGGTCTAATACCATTTTAGCTTCTTGCTTTCTTTTTTCTAAGCCTTTGAGTAAGTTATTCAATAATACAGGATGCTCTCTACTATCTGCCCTAACAACTGTGTCTAATGTCTGAGTAAGATTATTTTGATACCCTAAAAATTCTAAAGCATTTAAATCAAACAAAACTCCTCGGCGAACTTGTGTATCTGCTCCTATCTCTTTCAACACTTCTTCTTTTCTTCTTTCAATATCACCTAATTTTCTTTCTATTTTTGTACTATATTTTTCTATATTTTTCTGGTCATTTATTAATACTTGTTGTAATTCTTGAGAAATTTTAATTACTGCCTGTTGATTATTATTTATTTCTTGTAAAGCTCTATTACGTGATTTTTGATCTAAAGAAATAGTTGTTTTCTGTATTTCCTTTCTCTTCTGTTCTAAGTCACTTATAAGTTGAGCTGCCTTTTCTATTAATTTACTATCTACGCTTAAAATAAGCTCCTTATGATGCCCATTTCCCGAACCTTGACCAAATCCCCCCTCTTTATCTACTGTTCTTTGCTTTGAGGTTTCTCCATCTCTTTTCCTTTTACTGCTTTCTGCATGATATGTTTCTTCAACTCTTTTCCTTTTTCTGTTCTCTGCATCATTTGTTTGTAAAATTGACCCTACTTTTGATACAGCTCTCTTTATTATATTACCTTGTTTTTTCTTACTAGAAACTGAATAAGTACTTTCTTCAGTTAAAGTTTCTTGAGGTACATTTTCAGCCTTTGTATTCATTCTTTGGTTATACGCTGCATCCCAACTCGCTGATAGTTGCACGAAATCATAGGCTGATGACAAATTTTGACCTTCCAAACTCTTAAAACTTGAATCCATACTTTTAGGGTCCGCTACTTCTTGATTCGACAACATTACTGTATAAAGTTGGTGCTGAACTTTTATTGGTTCTAAGTACTCATCTTCATCCTCCGGCAAAGTTCTCTGAAACTTATCACTTAATTGCATGGTTGGCTTTGCTGTTAGCGACTGGTTAGAAATAGTAACAGCAGAAGAAGTTGTTGACAGAGCAAGAGCTAGTCCCTCTGGTTTTTTTATATTTTCTTCAATCTTATCATTTGTTACTATTGCAACATGATTATCCGTTTGCTCTTGCAGTTTTTTTAGCTTTGTTCTACTTGCTTCCTTTTTTGCATCATTCAATATTTTTTGAGCTTCATCTGCCGTCGCTTTTATATCTTTTTCTTGCTTCTTTATTTTCGATAATTGATTTTGCGCTTCTCGTCTTTGCTTTTCATCCTCTATAGCTCCTACTTTTAATTCTAATTCTTGCGACCTGTTCGATGTTGTATTAGTATTTGATATTTGTTGCATTTTTTTTGCAATGTCTTCCCTGATTCTTACTATATCTCTTGCTTTTTCTTTTTGATGATTTTTTTCTTTTCTTTTCTTTTCTCTTTCAGTTCTTTGCTTACCCTCCGCTTGTTGCTGTTTTTTTGTTTTTTCCACAGCAATATGTTGTTGATTGCGTTCTAATTGAACTCCCTCTCTTTCACTTATTAGCTCTTTGGATTCTGCACTATTTCTTTTTACTTCATTTGCTTCCGCTCTCTTTTTATCGACTACAGCTTGTCTAGCAGCATTGACTTTCTGCTGTCGAGTAAGCACCTCTAGTTGTTGCTGCTGATTTAAGAATGACCCAGCCGGCGACATTTCCGTAACCGGAGCTTTTGCTTGAGGTTTTATTAAAACTACCTTATTTACTGAAATATCTATTTCTTCAGATAACCTATTTGCTTCGTTGTTTTTATTTGTTAACTTTTGCTGAAGTTCATCTATTTTTTTATTATTTTCTTTTAATTTTACACTATCTTTATCCAATTCACGCTTATTTTTTACTTCTCCTATCTTTTTGTTCCAACTGGTTAGACTCTTATTTTCTTCATCTAATGCTTTTATTTTTATTCCTATCTCTTCAGCTTCTAACTTTAGTGCTTTTGTTTTTTTCTGTGATGAAACTATCTGTTTTTGTAGCTGTTGTAACGGTTTTTTATTTTTTTTACCTTGGGTATTTTTAATTGTCGATTCTACGTCAGCTAACTTGCTTCCTAGCTTCTCATTAACTCGTAATGTATTATCTACCATTTTCTTTGCAACTTCGGCACTGCTCAACAGGGGTTTTGGAGGAACTGAAGGTTTAGCTTGTGTACTAGGTTGTACTGTATGTTGTGGCTCGTTACTAAATAATAGTTTTCGTACCACCTTTGGGTTTGTGTTTGGCGGTGTCTCAGCTCCCAAATTATCATTTGGTTTAGAATCTGGAGTAAGCTGATACGGGGTCGCCGGTGTTGATGGAGTACCGGATGCCGTAGTATAATGTTCTGGTGATGTCAGGGTAGTATTTGGTGTATTAGGTGCAGTGACAAAGCCATTTGAAGCTGGGCTAACAGTAGGCGAAGATGCTGTTATTATAATTTCTGGTTTTTGAGGCGTTTGCTCTGTCGGTTTAGAAGTATAATTATTTTGATTTTGCTCTACTTTTTCAGTACCTACAAATGTTTTGCTTCTAGTAGGTGGTCGTACTCCTCTTGCTTTTCCGACAACAGACTTACTACGTGATACCTTTTTATAATGATCCTCTATAGGAATATTTTTTAATGGATTAGAAGGATTAAATGCTTTAGATTGCTTAGATATTTCCATTTCTCTTATTTCAGATGAAGTATATGTGTTTCTTTCCGGTTCCGGTACAATCACTGTTCCTATCTGCTGCGGTGTATTTGTCGTATCTCTATTTCCGTTTGATTGTGACAATCTGAGCGATAATTTCTTTTCGGGTGCGTCACGAAATAATGCTTTTTGATTGCTGCTCGCCATACCCTCAAATGGTATTGCGATTATCGCTCCTACTGAAATAGAGGCCAGAAGAGAATATTTTAAAAATCTTGATTTTTTTAGTAAATTTTGTTCTGTTAACTTATTCATTACAAATATCTCAATTTAAATTAAAATTTTATATACATAAACGTTGGGCATTATAATAAATAAGTTAGTAAAAAGCAATATATAAGTTAATTTAACTTAACTTATAATTACGAGAGAATTTTATTCTAATTATTGAAAATATAATAGATATAACGTATAATACATTTTTAACTTTCAATTGAAAATGCTACAATATTTTAAAATAACTTTGGAAGCAGAGTATAATAATTTAAATATTTGGTATTTTGTTAGTTTCATTATGGTATTATTGTTTATTTTTCGCTTGATTTTGAGCTTTCATTTACAACAATTTTTTTCATTTTTTGTGCTTGCTTAATATTAACCTTTACTAGAAATTCTAATATATTTTTACAGTTTACTTATTGGATGATTATTGCTTTTATTTTTGGCGTATTTATTTCTAAATATCGTATGACAAATTTACACGGCGAAGCACTTCATAAACCAATAATAACAAAAATTAGCAGCAATGTAGAATCGATAAACCGACTATTATAGGAGGACAAATAGTATTAAACAACATTAAGATTGAAAAAATTAACCGTAATTTACAAAAAGTTAAATTAGTATACCAAAAAATATATACAAGAAATTAGGATAAATGACAGAATTACTTTGCTTGCTAAACTCTATAAGCCGCAAAACGCTATACTCCCCGGGGGGTATGATTTTGGTTTTTACGCTTATCTATCGGATATAGGGGTAAACGGTTATGCCATGTCGCAGCCACAAATTATAGAACGTAACGAGACAAATTTTGATAGTTTTATTTATAGAGTGTGTATCTTTATTTATAATAATTTAATAGACAAGCTAGGAAAAGATAAAGGGAATTTTGCAGCTGCGATATTACTCGGTGAGACGAAAGGTTTAAACAGGCAAATAATGCAGGATATGAGGCAAAGCGGTATATCACACGTGCTTTGCGTTTCAGGTTTGCATTTATCTTTAGTTGTGATGATTATTTGTAATAGTTGAGATTTAATCTTA
>NZ_MXAX01000240.1:0-4117 GCF_019249195.1 Rickettsia sp. TH2014
CTAAAATTATTAGTATTTTTTATTGTTTTTTGGGCTTAGTTAGCAAGCCACGGGGGGTGACACAGTGGATTTTATCGGTCTACGCAACAATGCCTCCTCGCAATAACGACTTGGTCTCCATGGAATGACATCAAGTGTGGGATGATAATCTCCCATCTAATTCATTAGCAAAACTTGAAATATTACCTGCTCCCATCATAATTATCATATCGCCGGAAGATGCGTTATCTATAATAACTTCAACCGCATCATCTAATTCAGCTAAAAAATTTGCTTGGTCATGATGCTTATTTTTAGTAATCTTATTAACTAAATTTTGACTTGTAATCCCTTCTATAGGCTCTTCTCCTGCAGCATATATATCGGTAATATAGAGTATATCGGCATCATCGAAGCAAAGCATAAAATCATCAAATAAATGCTGCATTCTTGAATATCTATGAGGCTGAAAAATAGCAATAACTTTACCATTTTGCTTATCGGCTATATTTTTAGCCGTCGCAAGTGTTGCTTTGATTTCCTCAGGATGATGAGCGTAATCATCGATAACCACCGCCTTATTATATTCCGCTACTTTAGTAAATCTCCTCTTCACTCCTTTAAAATTATTAAAACCGTTTTTAATAGCTTTAATACCGAAATCTAATTCTATCCCAACGGCAATTGCAGCAAGACTATTTAAAATATTATGTCTTCCGGGCGTTGGAATAGTAATTTTTTCAATAATCGTTGTACCTAGTACATTTGGTAGACTAATTTTTACGTCAAAAGTAGAGGAGGCAATATCAGTATTAATATTAAACGCTATAATATGAGCATCTTCCGAATCGATTCCATAAGTAACAATCTTCCTTTCAGTAATATCATCTACTAACTTACGAACTATTTTATGATCTATACAACAAACTGCAAAACCGTAAAACGGCAGATTGGTAATAAAACTTCTAAAAGCAGCTATTAGTGTTTCAAAATCTTTATAATAATCTAAATGTTCAGGATCAATATTAGTTATTATCGCAATAGTTAATGGAATATGAATAAACGTCGCATCGGATTCATCAGCCTCCGCAATTAAATAATTACTTGAACCAAGATATGCATTAGTCGATTTATTATTTATGATCCCACCGTTAATAACCGTAGGACATAAACCGGCTGCCTCAAATAAACAAGCAACTAATGAGGTAGTAGTAGTTTTACCGTGCGATCCCGAAACCGCTACCGAACATTTTAACCTCATAAGCTCAGCGAGCATTTCCGCACGTCTAATGATAGGAATTTTACGCTCTAATGCCTCTTTTATTTCAGGATTATTTGAATTAATTGCTGATGAAATAACAACATACGAAACATTGGTAATGTTCTGCTCGGCATGTCCTAAAAATATCTTAATACCGTACGACTCAAGCCTTTTAGTATTATAATTTTCTACTAAATCGGAACCTTGTACTTTATAACCTAGATTATGTAATATCTCAGCAATACCGCTCATTCCAACGCCGCCGATACCTATAAAATGTATAGTTTCTAAAGTTTGATTAGTTTTTTTTAATTCAAGTAACAGCATCTAAGTTTAATTATTTAAAGTTGAGTTCTGCATATAGGTTTTTATGTAGGTTGTCAAGTGTTATAAAACGTCATTGCGAGAAGAATTACGTAGTAATTCGACGAAGCAATCTCAGCATGCTTGACAAGATTGCCGCGTCGAAATTATGTTTATCCTCGCAATGACATCTCTAAACATCATCCGCCCTATCATATTTTGCTTCGGAATAGAAGTTTCCTTGTAGCCCACCGACTTTTAAATCAATTAAAAATTTCGCTATTTCTCCGTTTTCTACAAATTCAGCTACTGTTTCAACACCTAAATCTTCTGAAATTTTAATTAATCTTTCTACAAAATACCTACTTTGTACATCACTTGTAATACTACGCACATATTTACCGTCAATTTTGATAATATCAATTGGTAAGCTTTGAAGTTGTTTAAAAGAAGTAAAGCCCGAACCAAAATCATCTAATGCAAATTTACATCCGCACTTACGTAGTTTATTAATAAATAAAGTTATTTTATCATAATTCTCATTGAAAGAAGTTTCTGTAATTTCAATAATTAAACGATCCCGAACATTATGAGCTTTTAATAAGTTTTCTGCTATTTCCCATAAAGCTTCATCGCCTGTTCCTATATTTGAAATATTAACGGCTAACATTAAGTTTGGGTTACGGGCAAGTTCGTGAACAGTCATTTCTAAAACAATTTGATCAATTATAAAAATTAATCCTTTATTTTCAGCAATAGGGATTATAGGACCTACGGAAATATAAACGCCGTTCTCGTCAGGTATACGAAGCAGACATTCATAATAATGAACTTTCATGGTATTGCGATCTATTATAGGCTGATAAGCAAATCGCATAGTCTTTTTTGCTAAGGCTTGTCGTAATAAGTGAAGCTGAAGATTAGATTTTCTTATATTTTCCAAATCATGTTCTGCAGGGCTATATTCACGGTAATAATAATTATTATTTTGTGAAAGTAACATATTTAATGTTTTTTCAATTTCTTTAGCATCATTACTTACTTTTGGAAATTTAATACTAGCAATATAACAATTCATATAAATTGCCGGCTTCTGTTCATTAATATAAAGCTGTGAAAATAAATATAATTTTCTAGCAAAATTTTTGATTAAGTCAGAATCAGTAGTATTTAGGATAAATAATATTCTATCTTTCTTTATTTTCTTAAACTTTGAAAAAATATTAAGTTCTTTGCTTACATCTTCAATGATTTGATCTAAATCTTCAATTATAAAATACTTATCCTGCTCTATAAATTCTATTTCATCATAATTAACTAATCTACACGCAAAACATACGCCTTGTTCCAATTTATCTATCTCATCTTGTAAATCTTTATAATCCGTTATTAATTCCGACATTGCCATTTTTATCATAAAATTATATACTTAAGGATATTAGGACATTTTTACTGTAAATGAAATAAAAATATGAACCGTATAGAAAGGATACAAGAAAAATTAAGTGTGTTAAAACCACATTTTCAAGAAATAATAGATGAAAGCTATAAACATGCTAGTCATTATGACGGAATTCACGGCCATATAAAAATAAGAATTGCTGCAGAAACATTACAGGGAAAAAGCCTCATTGTAAGTCATCGCACTATTAATAACTTACTTGCCGATGAATTTAATAGCGGCTTACATGCTTTATCTATAGAGGTAATATGAAAACAAATAATATTTTAAAAGTAGCCGTTGGAGCTAGCGTTGTCACACAAAAAGCCTTAAATAGTATAGTGGATAAAAGCTGTAGCATAATTGAGGATAAAATAATTAAAGGTAAGTATGCCACTCGCGAAGAATTTGAAAAATTACAAACTTTAGTAATAAAACTAAAAAAGAATTAACAGAGTTAAGCGGTAAATAATTAATCAACTAACTTTAGAATTTCCTATTTCTGCTTTTAGCTGTTTTATTTCTTCTTTAGATAATCCTGTGAACTCTATTATTTGCTGAACAGTTTTACCTTGTTTTAGCATCATTTGTATTAATTCTGCTTTACCCTCTGCTTTACCTTTTTCAAAATTTTCAGATAAAGCTATTTTCTCGGCATCTTCCATTAATTTTGCTCTTATATAGGCGTCGTATTCTTCGGGGGTGAGGTTGTGCATTTCAATTACATTATACGCATCTGATACTTTCTCGCTCTTTATATTTGCAGGTGGGCTAGTTTTGTTTTCTGCACACTTAAATAAATGTAGCCATTCATCTATAGTATTATCAAACTTATCTTTATCAAACTTTTTAAGCTCTATAAATACATAGGAAAAATCAAATAAATATTGCTTATTTGTTTTAGTTTCAAGCATTTTATGAAGACTTATACAAGGTACTTCGTTGTCAAACATTTTGGTCTTAATAAGCAAAATAACTATTACCTGTAATAAATCTTTATGCCTTATTCCTTGTGTCAGTTGCTGTACGTATGAATGAGCCGAATAATATGTAATAGTTGAGATTTAATCTTACATTTAGTAAAATTAAGATAATANNNAATGGAGGATTAGAGATGAATCTAAATCAAAAAA
>NZ_MXAX01000241.1:0-5395 GCF_019249195.1 Rickettsia sp. TH2014
CTGTAAGATTAAATCTTGACTTCTACAATTCATTCGTAAATTTGTCGAAAATTGAGGAATGGCTCCCCGGGCCGGACTCGAACCAGCGACCGAACGGTTAACAGCCGTTTGCTCTACCACTGAGCTACCGAGGAATATAGAAGTTATCTAAAAATTTTTAGATAACTTCTTATAACAAATCTTTATTATAACGTCTAGCGTTTTTTTGATATAAAATAAAAAAGTTTACTCATCCCCAATTTTCAACGCTGCGATAAAAGCAGATTGCGGGATTTCGATATTACCGTACTGTCTCATTCTCTTTTTACCTGCTTTTTGCTTCTCAAGAAGCTTACGTTTACGGCTTATATCACCACCGTAGCATTTAGATAAAACATCTTTACGTAGGGCTTTAATAGTCTCACGAGCAATAATACGGCTACCGATACTTGCTTGAATTGCTATATCAATCTGCTGTCTAGGAATTAAATCCTTTAACCTTACGCATAACGCCCTACCCCTCTGCTCGGCACGTGAGCGGTGTACGATTGTGGACAGTGCATCAACCGCCTCTGCGTTAACTAAAATCCCAAGCTTAACAAGTTCAGAAGGTTCATAAACATCCATTTGCCATTCAAAACTTGCATAACCTTTAGAACAGCTTTTTAAACGATCGTAGAAATCGTAAACTATCTCATTTAGCGGTAATTTATAAATTATTTTAGCTCTATTTGCTATATAGCTATGATCGAGCTGCACACCTCTTTTTTCTGTACAAAGTGATAATACTGTACCTAAAAACTCATCAGGTACCATTATAGTTGCCTTAATCCAAGGTTCTTCCATCGATTCGATTTTTTGCAAATCAGGCAAATCTACCGGGTTATGAATCTCTAAGCTTTCGCCATCCCGCATATGGATTTTATACACAACACTTGGAGCGGTAGTGATTAAATCTAAATCGAATTCCCTACTTAAACGTTCTTGGATTATCTCTAAATGTAGCAACCCTAAAAAACCGCACCTAAATCCTACTCCAAGTGCTGACGAGCTTTCCATTTCATATTCAAAGCTAGCATCATTGAGGCGTAATTTAGCAAGCGAATCCTTTAGATGCTCGAATTCTGCGCTATCTGTTGGGTAAAGCCCACAAAACACTACGGGTAGGTTCGACTTAAAGCCAGGCAGTGCTTGCTCGCAAGGTTTCTTCTCATCAGTTATAGTATCTCCGACTTTACAATCCGCTACTTGTTTTATAGAAGCAGTAAAGAAACCGATTTCGCCTGCATGTAAAACATCCGAAATATGTTTTTTTGGAGTAAAATATCCGACATTCTCAACTGTATAAACTGAGTTAGTAGCCATCATTTTAATACGCATATTCTTACGTAAAGTTCCATCAATAATACGTACTAAAATAACCACCCCGAGATATGGGTCATACCAACTATCAACAAGCAGAGCTTTTAAAATATCAGTTTTACTTTCTTTCGGCGGAGGTAATTTATTTACTATCGCCTCTAAAACCAAATCAATTCCTATACCGCTTTTTGCCGAAATCAATACCGCTTCACTTGCATCGATTCCGATTATATCCTCTATTTGCTGCTTCACCTGCTCAGGTTCTGATGCCAGCAGATCAATCTTATTAAGCACCGGTACAATTTCATGATCATTCTCGATTGCTTGGTAAACATTGGTAAGCGTTTGGGCTTCTACTCCTTGCGTACTATCAACTACTAATAACGACCCTTCACAAGCAGCAAGCGACCTACTAACCTCATAAGCAAAATCGACATGCCCGGGAGTGTCCATCAAATTAAAGTAGTAAGTATTACCGTCTTTAGCCTTATATACAAGCCGCACGGTTTGTGCCTTAATAGTTATACCTCTCTCTTTTTCGATATCCATCGAATCTAGCACTTGCTGACTCATTTCTCTAGCCTGCAAGCCGCCGCAGTGCTCAATTAACCTATCAGCTAACGTAGATTTACCGTGATCAATATGAGCGATTATTGAGAAGTTCCGTATATATTTTTGATTATTCATAATTATTGTGATATAATTTGCATTTTGTCATCCCCGTCATTGCGAGGAAATTACGTTAGTAATTGACGGCGCAATCTCAGGAGTATTATTTCATGAGATTGCCACGTCGCTTCGCTCCTCGCAATGACGAACGACGCAGGCAGTACTCACTTGCAATTACGGCTACAATCACGATAATATACAATAAAACCAAAATTTATAACAGAAAAAAATAATGAGAGCCGAAATAGAAAATTACGTAAAAAAAATTGAGCAGTCTTTAGAACTACTTTGGAGGTCACTTTGACGTTGAAGCATTAACTGAAAGACTGAAAGAGTTAGAAGAGTTAACAGCCGATCCGAGTTTATGGAACGATCAGGCTAATGCTCAAAAATTACTGCGAGAAAAAAGTATTCTAGAAGAAAAACTAAATGCTTTTAATAAACTCAAATCCGATTTAAAAGATGCTTTAGAACTTGAAGAAATGGCTGAAGCCGAAAACGACTCAGAAACACTTTTACAAATTGAACAGGACTTAAAAAATTTAAGTGTCATTGCTGCAAAATTTGAAACTGAGTGCTTATTTTCAGGTGAAGCAGACGGTAATAATTGCTTTTTAGAGATTAATGCCGGCGCGGGAGGAACTGAAAGTCATGATTGGGCATCTATCATGATGCGTATGTATTTGCGTTTTGCAGAAAGGCTCGGCTTTAAAACCGAGATAATTAATATGATTAATGGCGAAGAAGCAGGCATTAAATCATGCACGATTAGGATAATAGGCAAGCGGGCTTACGGCTGGTTTAAGACTGAAGCGGGAGTTCATAGGCTAGTGCGTATTTCTCCGTTTAATGCGGCAGGTAAAAGAATGACTAGCTTTGCAAGTAGCTGGGTATATCCGGAAATTGACGATAATATAGCAATTACTATTGAGGATAAAGATTTAAGAATCGATACTTTTAGAGCATCAGGCGCAGGCGGGCAGCACGTTAATACTACCGATTCAGCCGTACGTATTACCCATATACCGACAAATACAGTAACTCAATGTCAAAGCGATAGGTCGCAGCATAAAAATAAAGCTCAAGCTATGAAAATGCTTCAGGCAAAACTCTATGAGCTTGAAATGCAAAAACGTACAGACAGCGTTAATGAACAGAACGCCGCTAAAACCAATAATAGCTGGGGGCATCAAATCAGATCATATGTGTTGCAACCTTACCAAATGGTGAAAGATTTACGCACTGATTATGAAACTTCTGATACTAAGGGCGTACTTGACGGTGACCTTGAAGAATTCGTCTCCGCAAGCCTTGCTATGAATGCGGGTGGTAGGAGGTAAAATTTACGCAGTAGGTTGCTGTGCAAATTCTCCAACAGGCTGTTGGAGAATTTCCATGGAGTCAATGGATCAATTTTTCCGTCATTGCGAGGAGATGCATAGCATCGACTCGGCAATCCAGTTAAAAATACTAATATTATTAGTATTTTTCATTATTTTTCTAGATTGCGGATGTATAATTACTTTGTAATTTCCTCGCAATGACGGAAAATAGTAATACCGGTTACTAAAAGTTATTTTTTTGCTATCATGGTCAAGATGTGATATGACCTTTTCATATTTCAACCTTATTATTTTTATCACAATATGAAAAACTGCAAAAATTTTAACGTAGCTATTTCTATAATTATTATAAGAATAGTCTCGGTTCTAGGGTTTCAAAATTACCAAAAATATTCTCAAGATAAACATTTTGAGCAAATAATTAGCAATCTAAATAATCTAGAGTTTGATCCTGCTAATGAAAAAATCCGCAAGAATTTTATCTCTGAAATACAAAATATTTATGAAACCGAAAATCCTGAGATAGATAAGAATATAAAATATGTATGGGTTTTATCGGCAAGACATTCTTATACAAAAATACCGATTAATTCTGATGCTCAAAATATAGGAGCTGCAGATAAAGAAGACGGTTATAATAGGATGAGACTTGGCATAGAGATTGCAAGAGAAGTGACAGCTAAAAAACTTGATAAGCAAATATCTAGCCTAACATCTGAAGAATTACAAAAATACGGACCGATAATTTTGTTTAATGGCGGAGCTTATGATAATAGCTTACTAAAAGAAGCCCTCGATAAAAATATTATTACCGATTATCCAAAAGAAAATTTTTATATTTTTACATTACCTGAAGGACAGGTTAATACAGGCGGACAATTTAAAACTTTATATAAAGAACATGAACACGGTAATATCGACTTAAGTAACGCCGAAATTGCAATTGTTACTCATGCTTATCATTTTCCCCGTGTTAACAGGTATTTTGATAACAAACCGAATTTTGACTTTTTCTTCACCCATAACACCAAACCTATAATTTCTTAGTTGATCGGAAATTTGAAGCCTCAGGAGTAGATAATGAACTAAAACAGGAGCTAATAAAATTACCGGGCTATATAGAGAAAGGTTTTGTTTCAGAAAAATTAAATGCTAATATTTAGCAATGCTTGATTAATCAATTACTATCTCTCTTGCGTCTTGCTCTTTAATCTCAATGCGAGGTAGAATAATAGTAAGTATTCCATTCTTAAGGCTTGAAGAGATATTTGCCTGGTCTACATCTTCATATAATGATATTACATAATTAAAATTTTTATTCATATAATTATCTGAATCATCAGCTTTATTTTTTGCTTCTATATTCCCTGTAATAAATAATTTATTGCCGTTCACTTTAACCTTAATTTGACTTTTATCAAACCCAGGTACTTCCATTATAATAATATACTGCTTGTCTTTAGTAATAAAATTGCTTTTTATGCTATTGGATTCATAAAGCGGCAATCTATTTTTAAATAAATTATCAATATTTGTAATTTGATTATCTATTAAATCCGCTACTTGACGCAAAGGCGTCGCATGACCGGTGTCATAATTATTATTAGCCATTGCAATATTACTAGATAAAATAATAGCCGCTATAGACGGAATATATAATTTTGCACTCTTTAACATAAAATTACCTTTACATTTATTGCTGATATATTTAAATATATAAAATTATCTACTCAAAATTCAAGTCTTACATTTCCATAATTTGCTGAAAGTACGCTGCCCAAAATAAAAACTAATAATCCCCGCAAAAATAGTTTAGTAATCCTCCCATTTTGCATCGCAATAGAGAGTAGAGAGTTAAGTTGCGAGAGCTAATTTTTATATTGGTGTTATACCGCCAATAACCATATTAGGTCTTTCGTTATTATAAGACCAAAGCCATTGAGTTGCAAGATCCTGTGCTTCTTGTATATTAACAAATAAATACTGATTTAACCAACCATATCTTACAGTTCTAGGTCATGCCTCCATATTGCAGTTACGCC
>NZ_MXAX01000242.1:0-21222 GCF_019249195.1 Rickettsia sp. TH2014
ATAACTGCAATATGGAGGCATGACCCTTTTTTTATATCTACGCAACAAGGTCTTGCGAGGAGCCATAGGCTGCGTGGCAATCTCATGAGATAATAACAAACTCCTGAGATTGCTTCGTCGAATTACTACGTAATTCTTCTCGCAATGACGAAAATATTAGTATTGCAATAATAGTTAACAAAAATTAAGAAATATAAACTATTTATTTTATAATTCAACCGTTCTCCCTTAACTCCTTATTATACAATCTATAATATTCATCCTTATTCTTAAGCAATTGAGTGTGAGTACCCTGCTCACAAATCTCACCATTTTTCATGACGATAGTGTTATCAAGGTCGGTAATACTGCTTAAACGATGTGTAATGATTAAAGTGGTTTTTCCTTGGCGTAATTTCTTTAAAGATTCTAGAATTTTCTGTTCGGAAGCTTGATCTAAGCTGCTTGTTGCTTCATCCCAAATTAAAATAGGCACATCTTTTAAGAAGGCTCTAGCAATAGATAAACGCTGACGCTGACCGCCTGAAAGAGTTGTCCCCTGCACTCCTATTTGTGTGTCGTAACCGTTCGGCAGATGTATAATAAACTCATGAGCATCTGCATATTTCGCTGCTTCAATTATTTCTTCTCTTGTAGCGTTTTCCTGACCGTATGCTATATTTTCGGCAACGCTTGTATCAAATAAATGAGTATCTTGAGTAACTAAGGAAATCTGACCTCTAAGCATCGTCAGCTTAATATCTTTAATATCATGATTATTAATTAAAATTCTTCCTTCATTTGGATCATAAAAACGCACTAATAAATTACTAAGGGACGTCTTACCGCTACCTGAACGCCCAACAAACGCAATCATTTTATGAGGCTCTAGCTTTAAATCTATGTATTTTATAGCTACTTTACTTTCAAAACTTAAAGATAGTTTTTCAAAAGTAATTTGTGGATTATATAAATCTACTTCTTTAGCATCTTCATGATCTTTAATAAGGGGTTCGGTATCCAAAATACTAAATACCCTCTTAGCTGCGGCTATTCCTTCCTGCAAATTAATATTTAACGATACCAAACTTTTAAACGGTCTATAAGCTGCAGCAAAAGCAGCTAAAAAAGCAAATAATGCACCGGGTGTTGTTTTACCCTCAAGAACTAGATTACCTCCGTACCAAACCATCCCTCCGACTGCAAGACCGCTTAAACCCTCCATAATCGGTGAAACCATCGCATCTAGCTTAGATGTTTTTTTGTAGAACTCTAAAATATTATTAATAATCAACGATGCTCTATTACTTTCTATTTTTTCGCCTACAAAAGATTTAATAATCTTAATTGACTGAAATGTTTCATCAAGCCTAGAAGTATAATGCCCAAACTCCTCTTGTGATTGTGAAAATATTTTTCTTATCTTTCTACCCATCCTTTGCACCGGATAAACAGCCAAAGGGAACACAAGAAAAACTATGCAAGATAATAGCGGTTCTAAATGAAACATAGTTATTATTAAACATACTACAGTTAGGGAATGTTTAGCACATCCGACAAGTAAATTAGAAACAGCCCCACGCATCAAAGAAATATCATTAGTAAAACGAGATATTAAACGTCCTGAAGATTGGTTTTGAATAAAAGAAATATCAGCAAGTAACAAATGCTCATACATTTTTATCTGCAAATCATTTAGTACCCTCTGCCCAACAAATTTTATTAGATAATTCTGATAATACTCTGAAATTCCTTTTATAAAAAAAGTTACAGTAAGCACTATAGGCATTATTATAAGCATTTTCTTATCATGCGTTAAAAAAATCTTATCAATAATAGGTCTAACCGCATGTACAATCACTGCCGTACAAAGCGCTGCAATAACCATGCAAAATATCGAAAAATATATTTTATATGCGTAAGGTTTCACATGATCTTTTATCAGTCTTTTTATAACATCTGCGGCTGTATAACTATCATTTAAATTATTATTACTCATGCTCGTTAAAAATATTAAATTGATGATGTGATTGATTAGGTATCGGCATTTTCAAATGCTCAAAAGCGGCAATCGTGATTACCCTACCTCTAGGAGTTCTTTGTAATAAACCTGTCTGTATTAGATAAGGCTCTATGGTTTCTTCAAGTGCGTCACGCTGTTCAGAAAGGGCTGCTGCAATCGTTTCAATTCCGACAGGACCACCGTTATAATGATCCGCTATGAATTTCAAATAACGATAATCATTACTATCAAGTCCTATGCGATCAACTTCCAAACGATTTAACCCAAAATCAGAGATTTCTTTATCTACTCTTGATTTACCGTCAACTGCTGCAAAATCTCTTATACGACGAAGCAATCTTAATGCAATTCTTGGCGTTCCTCTACTTCTTTTTGCTATCTCTTCCGAACCTGAATCGGTCAAATCAATATCAAATAATTTACTCGCTCTATTTAGAACTTTCTTCAATTCTTCAGTATTATAAAAATTAAGCCGCATAGGAATACCGAACCTATCACGCAAAGGATTACTAAGCAGCCCAAGGCGTGTAGTGGCCCCGATTAAGGTAAATTTCGGCAAGGTTATTTTCACTGACCTTGCGGCAGGTCCTTCACCGATAATTATATCAAGCTCAAAATCCTCCATAGCAGGATATAAAACCTCTTCAACAGAAGTATTTAGTCGGTGAATTTCATCAATAAATAATACGTCGTTTTTTTCAAGATTAGTTAGGATAGCAGCAAGGTCAGCTGCTTTAAGTATAGCAGGACCGGAGGTGGATTTGAAATTACCGCCGATTTCATTAGAGATAATCTTAGCAAGCGTAGTCTTACCAAGACCGGGCGGACCGTAAAATAAAGTATGGTCAAGATGCTCATTTCGAGATTTTGCAGCTTTAATAAATACAGAGAGATTTTCTTTAATCTGCTGTTGACCGACAAATTCTTGCAAATATGACGGTCTTATCGGCAATTCTTGATCATTTTCACTTTTTTCAGGCGATAATATATTAGTCATTTTATGTCATTCCTAGCTAAAAGCGGGAATCCATTAATTAAAAGATACATAAATATAATGATTAATAATAGCTAAAAAATAGTTTTATGCTATAAATTATTTTAAGATTCTATATCACTTGATTTATTTATTATATTAGATAAATCCTCAATACAAGATACGATGTAACTAGTTATATCAGTAGGCACAAATAAACCATCAGTATATACCTCTTTTGCGATTCCCACCATCTCAAAAAAATGCTCGTTAATATATTTATCTGCGTTTTCTAGAATAAAGTTTGCATCAGTTACTTTTAACTTTTCTAACTCTTCTATAACACTATCTTTATTTAACTTTTGATATAATTTTAAGTAACTATGAATTGTACCCTTATGCAAATCGTTAGGCGTTTCAGACCAATCTTTTAAAACTTGTGCTACTTCTTCTAAAATACTCTGATTTTTATCGGTTCTCTTCTTAATTTGACTTGTGCATGCTTTTTTTCTTCTTTCTCTTGCTGTGACATATCATTTGGACCTGTAAACAAGCAATTAAGAAGAGCTTTATTATTTTCTATAGAAGTTAATAATTTTGCTTTTGATTCATTACGTATTTCTCTACCTAAAAAAACTCAAGTTCATTAATTTTGCTATGTTTGATTGCTTCACAAAAAATATCTATATCGCTATTGTTTGGAGTAAGACCGGTCAAACCTAAAGCGTTTAGATTCATTTTTGGTATCGCTTTCAATAATGCTATTTTATTTTTTTCTGTTATACCGTTGTGTGATAGCAATGATGCTGAATTCCATACAGAACTTTCAATCTTTAGCGTTTTACAGTATCATCTCCTTTTAAAGTTTTTAGTAAATCTTCCAAATGATGGGGTAATATCTCATCGTTGATATTTAATGTAGCTGGGTCTTTTTCTAGTTCCGCAATTAACTTATTAGCACTTATACTTGCTAAAAATATTTTTAATTTTGACATAATTTTACCTATTAATTTTAATGATATTTTTTTTGAATATGTATTATATATCAAAATTAAATAAAAGTAAAGAGAATGTTAATAAATTAATATTTAATTTAGAGACCGGCATTTCGGTTTTTTAAGGCTGTTTTGATTAACTTATCAATAGAAATTTCGGGGTTTTGGATAATGATGCCTTGAACGGCATGTTGAGCTTCAAATCTAGAAAATCCTAGATTTACTAGAGCTTTTATTACTTCATTACATGCGACGGGCGTGATATTCTTAATATTCAAGCTATCTTTAATAATAGCTGAACCGCTGGATATTTTCACTACTTTACCTTTCAGCTCTAACACTATACGCTCGGCAAGCTTAGCCCCGACGCCGGATATTGCTTTAAATACATTTTTATCTTCATTATTTATAGCAATTTGAATATCTGAAGGTGTAAGGCTTGATAAGATAGATAAAGCCATTCTTGTACCTATACCGTTTACTGATTGTAACAAATTAAAAAAATTTTTCTCTTCTAGAGTCAGAAAACCGTAAAGATGAATATACTCCTCTCTAACATGGGTTTCGATAAATAGTTTATAAAACTCACCTTCAGCAAGTTTACCTAAAGTTTTACCTGAAGCATAAACAAGATACCCTACCCCATTTACGTCAATTATAATGTAATCATCGCCTTGGGAATCAATCTTACCGCTTAATTTACCGATCATATAATTTATTTCTTCTTTTTCTTACTTCTACTATATATTAAAATTAGTGCCGGTAAAGCGGTAATAATTGTTGCTAAAATGTAATGAATAACAAGCGGTCTATCCATCATATGACACTGCCCATCATTAGGAATAGTTTGAGCCAAAACCATATAAGCAACTATTATTGTTACTACTATATATAAAACGGTAAAAAATAAATATTTTATAAAATTTTTCATGTTAATCTCTTGTGAATCAACTGTGTCCATATCAACATTGTTGCATGACTTGGAAAATGTGTTCGGTGTCATTCCAGCGTAGGCGGGAATCTAGGGTCAAGCGAGATAAATCGAGCTTTAAAAAAAGCTTTAAAGTACTGGATTCCCGCCGTTGCTAAGAATGACATTAATTGCCTTTATAATCAAGCTAACTACAACATTCGTACAGTAGAGAGTCAAGCCACGGGGTAACGATGAAAAAAACCGCAGTCTAACTTTTAAGAAATTTTTCTGATTCTTTTGTTGATAACCATTCCGGCTGTTTTGTAATATTTGTTGCTGCTTATAAGTCAATGAGCGGAGCGTATATTAAACGTTCAGCATCATTGAGCTTATAAAACGACATAACAAATTTTTAAAGTTCTATGTTAGTATACCTATAATAACTCTGATTCTTGTTGCCTTTACTCTCTAGTATCCCCTGCTCTAAACCGTATAACAAGTCTCTACTAGCCGTTGCCGTAGAATATTTTTATGTATATTAGTATAATCTTTTCTAGAAAACCATTTATCTATTAAATTAACCTTAGCAAATTCAATTCTATATAATGGAGTACTTGCCTCATATGTTATATTATTACTATATAATCTTAATGCTGCAACTATTTTATCAAGCATAAACTCGATAAATAACGTCATTCACCAAGCGTATCACACTTACTTAAAACACTATAATATTCACTTTGATTATTCCTTATCAAACTTTCAACGGAAATATATTCAAAAATTTCATTAGTTTGTATTAGTAATAATTGTTGCCATAATCTACCGATTCGCCTGTTACCATCAGAAAAAGGATGGATAAATTCAAACTCATAATGAAATATACAAGCCTTAATTATTCCGGAAATGTTCTTATCTTGTGTTATAAACTCAGATAAATCCTGCATTAATAAAGATGTGGGCTTGCCGGATGTGCAAAATGTATAATCTCTGTGCCTTTAAATATAGCGGCATTACCTTTACGCCACTCCTCATTATCTTCTACTAATCCTTGCATTAATATCTCATGTGCTTTTAGCAATGATTCAACTTTAAAAGGATTAAATATAGTCAGATCATTATATAATTTTATAGCATTTTTTACTTCTAAAATATCCTTTTCCGGTGCCAGTACCCTTTTTCCATCTATTAAATCTGTTATCTGTTTTATGCTTAAATTATTTCCTTCAATTGCTAAAGAAGAGTGGATAGTTTTAATTTGATTATTTTTGCGAAGTTTTATAGGCTGAGAATAAAGCTTGCTACCGGCTAAAACACCAAGCTCATAAGAAATATCTTGTAGTAATACCAAGATTGTATTAGTTATCTGAAAAGGCGGTCTGTTACTCATTATATGATAGTATCATATGATACTATCATTGTCTACGAAGAAAATTTTTTAATCATTCTAAGCTAAAGTACTATGAGCTGCTAATTTTGCTCACCCTGCAAAAATTAATAACATAGTTTAGAGGTTCGAATCCCATATGGCTAGCCACATAGGACATCTAGTCAAATATTAGGTGAGCAATCCTTATTTTAATCAACTATTCAGAGGTTCGACAAAATTTTACAATTTTAGAGATATTTTCAAAATTTTTTATAAAATACTATATTAGCCCTTGATTTATTAAAGATTTCTATCGCTTATGGTCCGCATTATGTACCATACTCATGCCATCGAGGACAACCTGAACATAACAATTATATGAATAAAACTTTGCTTTGTTTAGATAAATCATCTACCTCAATATCCTCAATCACTCCGGTTTTACGGTTTTTTAGTTCAACAATATCATCTGCTGCTTTTTTAGGACCGATTATAATTTGATAAGGTGAGCCGATAAGGTCATGCGTTGCGAATTTACTGCCTGGTCGTGCATCAGTATCGTCATATAGTACCTCGATGTTTTGAGCAGATAGCTCTTTATAAACTTTTGCCGCCAGCTCTACGCATTTACTATCATGAATATTTAAATTAATTAGAGAAGCTTTAAAAGGAGCAACGCTCAAAGGCCATATAATACCTTTCTCATCGCAATTTGCTTCTATAATAGCTGCCACTAACCTTGAAATACCTATGCCGTAAGAACTCATTTCTACAGGGGTTAATTTACCGTGTTCATCATTAATAAGAGCGTTCATATTAACAGAGTATTTTGAGCCGATATAAAAAATATGCCCGGCTTCTATTCCTTTACTGCTAGTTATTGCTTGTGAAGAGGAAGGCAATTTATTCAAATCATGCTTTTCTTCGGCTGCTGCGTACCAGCTTTTAATTTCCTCTACTTCCATATTAGGATTATCTTTTAAAGTCTTAAATCTTTTATCGTAATAAATAGTACTTTCACCGGTTTCGGCAATAATATGAAACTCATGGCTTAAATTGCCGCCAATCGGACCGTTATCGGCAATAACCGGGATAGCAAACACGCCTAAATCCCTGAAAGTATTGATATAAGCCTGATACATTTGGTTATAGGTCTTAACGGCATTTTCTTCGTTTATATCAAAAGAATAAGCATCTTTCATTAAAAACTCTCGTCCTCTCATAACACCAAAACGGGGTCTAATCTCATCACGAAATTTCCATTGGATGTGATAAAGATTTTTTGGCAAATCCTTATATGACTTAATATTATGACGGAAAATATCCGTAATCATATCTTCATTAGTCGGGCCAAATAGTAAAGTATTATCATGACGATCTTGAAATTTCAGCATTTCTTTACCGTAGTTATCAAAACGTCCCGATTCCATCCATAAATGTGCCGGCTGAATACAAGGCATTAGAACTTCCAAAGCTCCTGCTTTGTTCATATTCGAGCGTACTATATTCTCGATATTCTTAAGTACCTTTAAGCCAAGCGGAAGCCATGTATAAATACCTGTCGCTTGCTGCCTAATCATTCCACTTCTAAGCATTAATTTATGCGAAGTTACTTGAGCTTCACTTGGCTCTTCCTTTAAAACAGGTAAAAAATATTTTGATAATAACATAGAATTTTTTTAGTTTAGTGTATTTTCCGTTATTGCGAGAAGGCATTGCCTGCGTGGGCGCCTAATCGTCATTGCGAGGAAAGACTGTAAGTTTTGACGAAGCGATCTCATGCCAAAAACCTGAGATTGTCACGCTCCTTTCAGTCGCTCGCAATGACGATGAACATACACTTACCTTTTAGCGGTAAGATTCAAAAACTCATGGCGATATTTCTGCTGCTCGGCAAATATACCCGTATAATGCATAGTGTTCATAACGCTATTATCTTGCATCACCCCGCGCATCGACATACAACTATGTAAAGCAGAAATCTTAACGGCAACGCCAAGCGGTTTTAAATTCTCCTGTACGCTTTCTGCTATTTGTACCGTCATTTTTTCTTGAATTTGTAGCCTTCTAGCAAAAATATTTACTATTCGTGCTAGCTTACTTATACCGATAATACAATTATCGGGAATATAAGCTATATGTACCGTACCGTTAAAAGGTAACATATGATGTTCGCAAAAAGAGGTAAATTTTATGCCTTCCAACGAGATAAAGTCCTGAAAATTACAAGTATCGTAAAATTTAGTACTTAATATCTCAGCTATATCTTTTTCATAACCGGCAAATATCTCTTCATAGCTATTAATTACTCTCTCAGGAGTTTTAAGTAACCCTTCTCTATTTGGATCTTCACCGATAAATTTTAGTAACGTTCTTACCGCTTCTTTAGCTTCTTCTCTAGTTGGTTTACTCATGTTCTAGTTTTATACTTTTTAAAAACATTGTTTTACCACAAATATAAACAAACATCAAGCCGCCTACTATAGCAATGAGCCCTCCCCCGCCCATCATACCCATTAATAGCTTAGCTGACATTGGCATTACACTATTTGGATCTTTCCGCATAACACCGTAACCACCGGCGAATGCTAGCCCGAGTATGTGCAGAATCTGCCCGAATGTTAGGAGGTAGACGGCAAATGTCGTGCCGTAGCCCCTTATGTCATTCCCGCAGAGGCGGGAATCCATTTTTTCTAATATTTTTTTTTGGATTCCCGCTTCTGCGGGCATGACATAGCGGACAGAAATGACATTGATACCCAAATAACTATACCCCATACAAGCAATGCTAATCCCTACTATAGAGCCGTGATAATGTGCAGGGATTACTACATCTATACCGGTGATGTTCATGGCAATAAGCCCCCCAAGTAGGAATAAAGTAATAGAGCACAGGAGGGTGGTTTTAGTGATATCGTCATTGCGAGAAAATTGCATAGCAATTGACGAAGCAATCTCAGCAAACATCCTGAGATTGCCACGCTCCTTACAGTCGCTCGCAATGACGGTACAGTGACATACCCCCTCACCCCCCATACCGGCCAAACATAAAACAGGGGTAATACCTCCTAAATATTTCATATGGTTTGTATAAAACTCTTTAAAACTACCATCAATAATATCATAAGATATATGACCGCAAACTATAAGAACGCCAAAAATAAAATTCAAATAAAGTAAGAACAGATAAAATTTTTGGAATTTTAATTCTCTGCCTATTAGCTTCTGAAATAAGACAATCCAAATAAATATTAATATTTGAGTATATATAAATTGTAATAAATGACCTCCGCTCCAAAAAAGTAATTCATAATAAAATTCTATCTCGATTGGAATAATTTGAATGATATTTTGTAAGCCTTTATAAGACAATCCAAAACAAACAAAGCTTAAAATAAACATTATAATGGTCGATAATATTGTAAAATTAACTAGATTATTTAAGTTCGTCCAATCGAAGAAATATAAAATATTTATAGCGTATAACAACAACGTAACGCCAAATAAGCTTAACCCCAAAATAAACACTATATTCTCAAGCATCGGTATATAATTATTCATCACCGGATTATGCCCCGCTATTGGAGAAATAGCGATTAGAAGAGTAGCTAGAAAAGCGAGTTTAGGGTAAAGACGAAACACGTCATTGCGAGCGAACGTAGAGAGCGTGGCAATCTCATGAAGCAGTGCAAAATTCTTGAGATTGCCGCGTCGAGACTTTGCCTCGCCTCGCAATGACGTTTCACACCCCCAAACACTAGCTGTAACGGACAATAACCAAATCAATACCGATAAATTAACATGAATAATTAAAGCAGATTTGAAAATATGTGGGTTTGGAAAAAAGCTCGATAATTGAGGAGTACGTAACACTACCAAAATAACCGAATATAAACCTGCAAACCCCAAAGATAAAATACCGAGTTTGAGCCATGAGAGAGTTAAGCGATTATTTTGTGAGTGATTGGTAGAATTCATAACTACAGGTAAATATTAAATATAATCTACAAATAGCTTACGGTATCTGAATAAGCAATATTTTTTATTTGATTTGGAAACTAACATAAGCTATTAATAAGTCAATCACGAGTTAATAGTTAGATATGACTAACCACCCCCGCATTGGAATCAGTATTTTAATCTTTAATAATAGAAATGAAATTTTATTAGGTAAACGTATTAGTTCCCATGGTGAGTCTAGTTATACTCCTGCCGGTGGACATTTAGAATTTAGAGAAACATTTGAAGAATGTGCTATTCGTGAAGTTTTAGAAGAAACAAATCTGATTATTGAAAACCCACGATTTATAGCTGTGACTAACGACGTCTTTGAAATAGAACAGAAACATTACGTCTCTATTTTCCTTAAAGCTCATTGTTTAAATGAGCATGAATTACAGAACCTTGAACCTCATAAAGTAGAAAACTGGCAGTGGTTTGCTCTTGATAATTTACCCCCTAACCTCTTCCTGCCTCTAAAAAGACTCATCGAGAAAAATGTTATATATACAAAGAAATTATTGATTAATCTAATATTTCTTATTCTACTTTAAATATGTAATATAGATTTTAGTGGATTGAATGGTGGGTTTGAGAAGACTTGAACTTCCGACCTCACGCTTATCAGGCGTGTGCTCTAACCAGCTGAGCTACAAACCCACAGTGTAGAAGTATGGTGAGCTCGCCGGGATTCGAACCCGGGACCCTTTGATTAAAAGTCAAATGCTCTACCGACTGAGCTACGAGCTCTGAAATATATTAAAACCTACGTCATTGCGAAGAAATTATGAAATAATTGACGAAGCAATCTCAGGAGCCCTACTTCCTAAGATTGCCACGCTCCTTGCAGTCGCTCGCAATGACAAAATATATTCAAAAATTATGTTTTACTTTATCGCCGAAAAAGGCTAATCTGTCAACAATTATTTTTTAATTTAATATATAGGAAGTTTATGCAGCATCAGGATGTGGCCATAATTATCCCCTCAAGGCTAAGTTCAACTAGGCTTAAACAAAAACCGCTGCAGCTTATCGGCTCTATAACTTTAATCGAGCGGGTATTCAAACAAGTAAATCATGCTAACCTTGAGCATACATATGTTGCGACCGACTCGGAAGAGATAGCAAATATTATTAAAAAAGTCGGAGGAAAAGTAATATTCACGGATAGTGCTATCCCAACCGGTACTGATCGTACTTATGAAGCTTTTAAATTAATTCCAAATAATCAAAACATTAATTACATAGTTAATGTACAGGGAGATATACCTTTCATTGAACCTAGCTCTATTTTGAAAATTATAGAATATTTAAAAAACAGCGAGTACGATATTGTTACACCGGTAGTAAAGGTAGATAGGGAATCAGTAGAAGCTAGTAGTAATGTTACCGTAGCGGTTGACTCGGCGGGGAAAGCATTGTATTTTTCGCGTAGTCTTATTCCAAACGGTGCAGAAGAATTTTTATATCATGTAGGCATGTATGGTTTTCGCAAAAACGCTTTAGAAAAATTTGTATCTCTTAAGCCAGCTTTTTTAGAAAAAACAGAACATTTAGAACAATTACGTGTTCTTGAAAACGGCATGACTATAGGTACATGTTTAGTTGAGAATGTTCCTATTTCCGTAGATACGGAAGAAGACTTAAAAAAAGCAGTAAAATTTTACGAAAATATTAGTAAACTAGGTTTATAATAAATAATGGTACGTTTCATTTTTGTTACCGGCGGCGTTGTTTCATCACTCGGTAAAGGTCTAGCGGCAGCATCTCTTGCTATGCTACTACAAGCAAAAGGATTTAAAGTCTGCGTACGAAAACTAGCCCCTTATCTTAACGTCAACCTTGGGACTATGAATCCTCACGAACATGGGGAAGTATATGTAACGGATGATGGAGCAGAAACGATCTAGATCTTGGACATTATGAATGTTTTACCGGAGTTTCCTCGTGCAAGTTTGACAGCATCACAACAGGAGCTATATACTCAAAATTACTTAAAGATGAGCGTTTAGGAAATTACACCGGCGTTACCGTTCAAATCATCCCGCATGTTACAAATATAATAAAAGATTTTATACTTTCAAACACCAAGGGCTTTGATTTTATTATTTGTGAAATAGGTGGTACAGTCGGTGATATTGAAGGTCTACCGTTTTTTGAAGCTATAAGACAAATCGGTAACAAATTAAAAAACGAAAATTGTTTATTTATTCATTTAACATTATTACCTTATGTTAAAACCGCCCGTGAATTAAAAACAAAACCTACCCAACACTCAGTTAAAGAATTACGCACTATAGGTATTACACCTAATATACTAGTATGTCGTGCAGAACGGAACATTTCAAAAAGCGAAATAGATAAAATAGCTTTATTTTGTAATATAGAATCTGAGTATGTTATTCCGGCAATAGATCAAAAAAATATATATTTAGTACCGATTGCGTATCATAATTCAGGTCTTGACAATAAAGTACTAAAATTTTTTAATATTAATGTCGTACCGTCCAAATTAGATAAATGGTATGATATAATTGGTAGGCTAAAAGATTCTAATTCAAAAGTAAGAATTGCTATAATAGCTAAATATCATAAATTAAAAGATGCTGATAAATCAGTAATCGAGGCACTTGATCATGCAGGTATTTATTACAAATACAAAATTGATTTAGTATGGATAAATGCTGAAAATCTAACTGAAGAGATTATTAATAAAAAATTATTAAATATAGATGGTATTTTAGTACCAGGTGGATTTGGAGAACGGGCAACTAAAGGAAAAATTATAGCAATAACATATGCCCGTACTAACAACATACCTTTTTTTGGAATATGTTTCGGTATGCAACTTGCAACGATCGAAATAGCTCAGAACTTAATCGGTATTAGAGATGCAGTAACGGCAGAATTTAAAGTAGACGGTACGAAAATTATTGAGAAAATAAATAAAAACTGTGAAGACTCAAAAATAACAATTGAAAATGTAAAAAAGACTATGAGGTTCGGCTCTTATCCTTGTAGTTTGGTTGCAAGTACCATTGCAGCTAGTGCTTATAAAAGCCTTGAAATAAATGAGAGACATCGTCATAGATATAAATTTAATAATGAATTTCAAAATATTTTTGAAAAAAACGGAGTAGTATTTAGCGGTTTTTCAAAGGATGAAGAGATTGTAGAAATAATTGAACTACCGGAACTTCGTTGGTTCGTAGGAGTACAGTTTCATCCGGAATTTAAATCTAAGCCTTTTGAAGCTCATCCGTTATTTATTCAGTTCATTAAAGCAGCGATTGAGTATACTCTGCGTAAATGAATAGTTGGTATACGAAGATCAACTTGGAAAAGAGTAAGGAGTTCACAAGACAAGGAGCGGCAGCAGCTACTTAATACGTGAGCATCACAGAT
Source organism: Rickettsia sp. TH2014 (assembly GCF_019249195.1). Taxonomy (NCBI): domain Bacteria; kingdom Pseudomonadati; phylum Pseudomonadota; class Alphaproteobacteria; order Rickettsiales; family Rickettsiaceae; genus Rickettsia; species Rickettsia sp. TH2014. The sequence goes on from NZ_MXAX01000242.1 coordinate 13,657, forward strand.
CTTGTAGAACGACGTAGCCAATTTTTCAAGTTCATCGAGTATATAACAAATGTAATTAACAATAAAATATGAGACTATTTTAAAAAATCTTGACATAGTTTTTATTATAGTCTAGGTTGCATAAAAAATAATATAGCCGGACAGTTTTTGAAAAACGCTGGGGGTCATCCCTGCAAAAGTCTTGTTGCGTGGAACGGTTTTTCCGTCATTGCGAGCAGCCTTAGGCTGCGTGGCAATCTCATGAAATAATACTCCTGAGATTGCTTCGTCGATTACTACGTAATTCTTCTCGCAATGACAACTCTAGCATCCACTCCGGTACTAAAAAAATAAGCTCATAGTAAATCAATGGATGTCGTGGATTCTAACTTCGCAATTTGGAATAAAGCCAGAAACAGTAAATTTAGGCATATAGTATGGCCGATTAGATCGTATGAATTAACCAAATTCATCCCGATGGCTTTACTAATGTTTTTTATTCTACTTAATCAAAACTTAGTTCGTAGTATTAAAGATAGTTTTGTTGTTACCTTAATTAGCTCGGAAGTATTGAGTTTTATCAAACTTTGGGGCGAAATGCCTATGGGAATTTTATTCGTTATTCTTTATTCTAAACTCTGTAATATTATGACAACAGAGCAAGTTTTTAGGATAATTACCGGCACTTTTTTATTTTTCTTTGCAATTTTTGGTTTTATTTTATTTCCGTACAGAGAGTTTTTTCATCCCGATCCCGAATTGATTAAGCACTATATCACTGTTCTTCCTCACTTAAAATGGTTTTTAATAATTTGGGGACAGTGGAGTTTAGTATTATTTTATATTATGGGGGAATTATGGCCGGTTATAGTATTTACTCTTTTATATTGGCAGCTTGCAAATAAAATTACTAAAGTCGAAGAAGCACCGAGATTTTACTCATTTTTTACTTTATTTGGACAAACTAATTTACTCATCTCAGGAACCGTGATTATTTATTTTGCTAAGAGTGAGCATTTCTTATTACCTTTATTTTCTCATCTAAACGATACAAATGAAATCCTTTTAAAATCCTTTATTACGATTATTTTAATATCAGGATTAATTTGTCTAGCTCTTCATAAACTTATTGATAAATCAGTCGTAGAAGCAGACAAAAATATTAAATTTAAAAATCAAAGAACGGATATATTAAAATTAAGCTTAGTCGAAAGTGCAAAAGTAATATTAACTTCTAGATATCTCGGTTTTATTTGTCTTCTTGTAATGTCTTATTCTATGAGTATTAGCCTAATAGAAGGATTATGGATGTCAAAAGTAAAACAACTCTATCCTGCTACAAAGGATTTTATATCCTATCACGGTGAAGTGTTTTTTTGGACGGGAGTACTCACATTAGTTAGTGCGTTTTTAGGAAGTAGTTTAATTAGAATATGCGGCTGGTTTTGGGGGGCTATTATAACACCGATTATGATGTTTGGAGCAGGCGTTATGTTCTTTTCATTCACGGTTTTTGAAATGCACCTAGGAAATATTGTAAATACTCTAGGCTATAGTGCGCCGCTTGTCGTTATAGTTTTTATCGGCGGACTTTGGCATGTACTTTCCAAATCCGTAAAATATTCACTTTTTGATGCTACTAAAGAAATGGTATATATTCCGCTCGATAGTGAAATGAAGACTAAAGGTAAAGCTGCCGTTGATGTTATGGGCACTAAAATCGGTAAATCAATAGGCGCTATTATTCAATTCATATCCTTTAGTATTTTCCCGAACGCCGTACATAACGACATAGCCGGTTTATTGATGTTTAGCTTTGTAATCGTATGTCTATTATGGCTATACGGCGTAAAAGTTTTATCGGAACACTATAATAAGATGATAAAACGTTGACAATTTTGTGTATCATCCTGTAAGACATTGGTGTTGTTGCGTGGACCTGCTTTTCCGTCATTGCGAGAAGAGTTACGTAGTAATTCGACGAAGCAATCTCAGGAGTTTGTTATTATTTCATGAGATTGCCACGCATTCTACGAATGTTCGCAATGACGTGTGGTGGTATTCACGCGGGAATGACATAAAACAAGCCATACAACAAGATCGGTTTGACCACTAAATCGATCCACGTAATAGTTGCTCAAACTACTGTATTTTAAGCATCCTCTCCTATTAATCCTTGATCAAGTAAATCAAAAGCCTCATCCAAACACTTATATAATGCATTTTCTTGAGCTACTTCCGAATAATCTTCGATTAACCCTAAATTTTGACAAGTAGTAACAAGTTTAGCTTTTTAAACTATCACTCTCTTGATTTTCAATATAATCTAATATTATTTTTGAAATATCTTGGTTTGCTTCGTCATATTTATTTTTTAAGTTCTGCAATCTATCAATATATACTCTTAACGTTTCTACTTCTTGACTTTGATATATTAAGCCCTTTATTTTTTCAATTCGTTTTATTAACCGCTCTGCCTCTTCATGTGGTTCTTTACAATGTCTTACTAAGTTTGCTTTTGTAAAGTTAGTATTAGCATTATTATACATTAATAGTGAAGAATAATTTTGTTTTCTACTGAGTTACGACCACAGTAATATAATATTTCACCCCTCTGTTTATAGTCATTCACCGTAGCACCATATTCAAGTAACATTTTGGCTTTTTCAAAATTACCTGTAACTTCTAAAGCAGTATAACCATTCTCATCTTGTATATTAGGATCAATATTTTTTTGAAGTAACTCTTTAAGTTCTACTAGGTCAGTTACATGATGTAGGGTACCTTTGTTTTCTGGGCTATCTACCGTATCAAAGCTTACATCTTTACTATTAAGACTATTGTTAATACTAATGCGTAAATCATGAAACACATCTGGAACGGTTTTATATTCTTTTGCATTACTCCCCTTTCTTATACAAGATTTAAAAATATTGATTAACTTAGAAATTTTAGGCATATTTATCTTCTTTTTTTAGTTATTTTATTAAAATTCCATGTTTCATGGTATTTTCGATTCGGCATTATATTAATCTATTTTAATAAAATCAATGTGAATGGTTAATTTTTATGAATTAACCAATTAATAATATAATTTAAAAATTCTTTTTTCTTGAATCTATTTGTAATATAGTAATAGGCATATTTAATATTTGTAGAGGGAATAATGAAAAAAAATCCAAAAATCTCATTAATAGGTAGCGGTAACATAGGTGGTACGCTTGCTCACTTAATTAGCCTTAGAGAACTCGGTGATATCGTGTTATTTGACGTGACTGAAGGAATACCGCAAGGCAAGGCTCTTGATCTCATGCAAGCCGGTACAATAGTCGGTTCTGACATCAAAATAAAAGGTACAAACGACTATAAAGATATTGAAGGGTCTGATGCAATAATTATTACTGCCGGTTTACCAAGAAAACCAGGAATGAGTAGAGACGATTTAATTAGCGTTAATACCAAAATTATGAAAGACGTAGCACAAAATATAAAAAAATATGCTCCGAATGCTTTTGTAATAGTAATTACCAATCCGCTTGATGTTATGGTATATGTCATGCTTAAAGAAAGCGGACTACCTCATAATAAAGTAATAGGTATGGCAGGCGTACTTGACTCATCAAGATTTAATCTTTTTCTTGCCGAAGAGTTTAAAGTATCGGTGAGCAATGTTAATAGCACAGTTCTCGGCGGTCATGGTGATGCAATGGTACCTCTTGCAAGATATTCTACAATATCGGGCGTACCGATACCCGACCTAATAAAAATGGGCTTATCAAGTAATGAGAATATTGAAAAAATAATCGATCGCACTAGAAGCGGCGGCGGTGAGATTGTTGCATTACTTAAAACAGGTTCTGCTTATTATGCCCCTGCAGCCTCAGCAATAGAAATGCTTGAAGCATATTTAAAAGATAAACGTCAAATTCTAACTTGTGCCGCTTATCTACAAGGTGAATATGGGGTTAATGATTTATATGCCGGAGTACCTATTATTATAGGTAAAGAGGGCGTCATAAAAGTAGTAGAACTGCAGCTAACTAAAGAAGAAAAGGCATTATTCGACAAATCAGTTGAGAGAGTTAAAAAACTCATTGACACGATAAAATAAATGATAAAATTATATTATTGAAGCACAAATGTAACAAGATTTAAAATATTGAATTAATACTAATTATTAGTATTGTTAATTTAACATAAATGGTATTACATTTTGGTTTATTTTTATTAATAGAAGGAAATTATGAAACATAAGAATGAATTAGACCGGCTAATAAGCAATCTTTATTTAATAAAAAATACTAATTTAAATAATATTTTAGAAGCAGATAAACTAGCTATAACACGTACAACTAATTTTATAGAAGCTCTAATAAACAAAATAGACCCTAGAAAGCCTGGACCGTATGTTTCTCAGCAACAAGCTAACTTCAAAGTAGCAAACAAAGTGGTAACTGATAAAAATATACAAGGTGCTAGTAAAGAAATTTATTTAAAAAATCTACCTATTAGTATTGGTAAAGTTGAAGGCTTTAAGGAAGATGGAAAAGGTAGAAAAACCAAGGCTCAACTTGATGTCCTAATATCCCCTTCAGATTTTTCAGAATTATTAAGACTAAGTAATTCATTACCGATCACTAATGAGCAAGGATTAGAAATAAAGAGCAACATTAATCTATTGCAATTGATGGAAGAAGTTGTTCAGAAAGTAGGGAAAAGTAACTTAAATATACAGCAAGATAAAAAAATACTTACCTCACAAAAAAACGCACAAGCTATAACACACAGTCAACAAAAAGTAGAGCTTAGCCTTAAAGAAGAGATAATAAAGTTAAGGGAAACAGTTCAAGAAACAATCAAAAATCCAACTAATAATGAAGAATTTAATAAGACATCAAAAGAAATTTTAGATTTGATTAATAATATCAACTCTCATCAACCATCTAGATTACAGGCAGCTAGAAATAAAATCCTGAGTAGCGGAGGAAGCCCTAATGCTAAAAATACAAAAATAGAAAAATTTTTTCTTGAACAACATGAATGGGATAAATTTCAAGAATTAAGAGAAAGATTACAAAAAATAAAAGAACCTAGAGAAAAATTAGACGAAATGAAAAATTTTTATGATGTGATTAATTCATTAGATAAGAATATCCTTCTAAGAGCAATGCAAGGGAAACAAAAAGCTCAACAAGCTTCCAATCAAAAAGCACAAGAGATTATAAGAAGTAAATTTTTATACCTTGATAATGCCGGGGATTTTTCAGACGGTTTACAAAATTTATTTGAAGAATTAAAAAATAAAGAAGAGAGAGGGCAAAAAGAACTTATAGAAGCATCTAAAAATATACTCAGCAAAAGCATATCAGTAAATAAAAATTACTTCCGTAATACTAATAATTCAAGCGAATTAGATTTACAATATAAGATGTTATTAATAGATCATGCAGATAATATCTCGCAAAATATAAAGGAGGCTCTAGTCTTATATGCCGGAAGTAATAACAATAACCAGATTGATATATTATCTGAAGAATTAGCAAATAAATTTAAAAATATATCAAATTTAATAAGGCAAAATGAATCAGTACTACAGAAAGAAACAGGTAAATATTCTCCTTCTTTAGAAACTATACCTGAAGATTCTATACCTAAGTTATCACCGGCAATAGTACATTCCTCAACAGAACTTTTTGCAAAACTAGAAAACTTATTCAATGAACTAGAACAATACACTGATAAAATATTAATAGATGCCGGAAAATCTTATGTACAACAAGCAAATATTAAGCCTAAATCTAATAATGTTTCTAGATCTTCTTCTATTGATTCAGGAATCGGTTCGAGTCAAGAAGCATTATCTACCACATTTGGAAAAAGCAGCTCTACTAATTTAATTGAAACTCTTGATTTAGCACAAGCGAAAATTTTATCAAATTCAAATACAACAAAAGATAAGTTAACGGCAACAAAAGAACTACAAAAATCTATCCAACAAAAAGAAGTAAGCAATGAAAGACTTACTCAAGAAGAAATAGATAATATTTATAAAACACTAGGTATATTTGAAGAAATTCAGGAATATGAAAAGAGCGAAAATTCACGTGATCCTCGTTTGTTAAATAAAAACTACTATAAGCTAACTGATCCTCGTGAGGAGCGTAGAAGCGATAATATCGCTTTAGAGTGGGATGATACCGGAATGCTAACTACTGATACTGATTTAGAGTGGGATGACACCGGAATGCTACCTCCTTCCCAAAATAGTGCCATTTTAGATAAATTAAAAGAAGCAGTAGATGATTATATATCTGAGCTACAAAATGAAAAACTATTTATAGATACATCACCAAGACATGTTAATATCGACAATGTATTACCTAAAATACGCAATTTATTTAATGATGAATTAGCTAAAGATACATCTCCAATGCAGGAAGCAATACCGGCTCCTCCTGCTCTTTCCTGGAATACTCATCCTATATTCGGTGATACAATAAAGTTCTTAAAGAGATTTAAAGAAGAGATAGATAAATTTCCACAAGATTACACTAAAGCCTCTACCATACCTCTATATTTAAGTAATGTTAATAGAAATTTAGGAAGAAGTGAATTTTTAGCAAGTATGGTATCGACTTCTCAAAAAGATGAGAGAATTAATGATATATTAGATAAGCTCCAAAAAATTTCTACTAATTGTAGTAAGATAAGTAATAGTGATGATAAGTTTAATAACGAGATTAAAGAATCTTTTGTAGAAATTAATACTACATTAAAAAATATAATAGAATATAAAGGACCCGAAATAGAATATTTAAATTCCAATATAGAAAAAGTTCAAAAGAACTTATCTCGTTTAGAATCTTTTACTTATGAATTATCTAAAAATACATCTACGAAACATACTAAGCAATCAACCCAAGAACAACCTAAAATATCTACAGGAGCAGTTACCGGTATAAAAGATAGAATAGCAAAATTTGAAGCAGACACTGACAGCAAAATCAAAAAATACTGGACAGAAGAAAAGAAACAGACTGTAGAAAAACAACATGAAAATACTCAATCTGACTATATAACTCCTAAGAAAAATTTTGAGTTTGAAAATCGAGGTAAAGAAATTAAAGAGAATAGCACCAAAAATTTAATAAACAAATTTGAAAAAGGCTTTGATAGTAAAATAACAAGATACTGGACATCACCGGAGGCATGGGATAAATGGGAGGAAGAAAAACAGAAAGGTACAGGGAAAGAGAATGAACTAATAAGACCTCGTACAAAATTTTTAATAGAACATTCTAAGCATGCTCAATCTAAAGATAATGCACCTAAAAGGCAAACTAAGAGTTATATAGAAGCTAGTGAGGATACACATATAAAAGAAGGTAATACAAAAAGCTTAAAAGACAAATTTGAAAACTTAGCAAAAGAAGCGAAGCAAATTGGAACACAGGCACAGCAAAGCTCCAAATCTTCAAGTAGCCCTAGCAGCATAAAACCTACAGGTCGCAGTAAAGACGTCAGAGTTATCTAAGACAATTGATTGTAGAAGTCAAGATTTAATCTTACAGACATTATAAAAATTAT
>NZ_MXAX01000243.1:0-924 GCF_019249195.1 Rickettsia sp. TH2014
AACCTTAGAACGAGATGCAAGAGGCTTGCATGTAAGACAATCTGCTTTTCCAAGTCATTGGATATTCATGATAAGGTTATTGGTACTCTTATTGAGCGTATAGCTTTTTAATAGGCGTAACTGCAATATGGAGGCATGACCGAAAAATTTAATATCTCTTAATACAATTTTTATAGACAAGTAGAAATGTAGTGCTAGTATAAAAATAGCTATATTTAACGATGAATTAGATTATGACAAATAATCAATTTTCCGAAGATACCAAAAAAATCGCTGATCAAATAAAAGATGCATTAATGGGTATTAGTGACGATCTTGTACTTGAGAGTAAAGAGGTGGAGGAAATTTTTGAAGAATTAAGCCAAAATGAAGAGTTTGAGTATGAGATAGAGCGAATACTTGCTATCTTAAACGAACAAACTATGGATTTAACTCAACTGCAAAGCCGAATTATCTTATTAATCCGTAGGTATTTAGGTAAAACTAAAAACTTAAAGCTTAAAATGGATGAGAAGCTCATTAACAAGAACGTTGCCGAAGTCAGTAATTATTTAATGCATCAACGTTCTAAAATCGTTAGAGATGCTAATAAAAACCTTGCAAACCCAAAAGATAAATTACAAAGTATGACCAAACAAGCTAGAATGGACTTAAAGCGTTTAATAAAGAGCTTTGCCGTTTATCAAGTTTATATGTTTATGAATCCAAAAAGAATAGCAGGAGAAACAAAGCTAATGAACTTCGCCTATAATATGATCAGAGTGGGAATGAAACTCGCTAAAAAATACGAAGGCGGCAAGGAAAAAGACATTAAATCATATTCACCCAGACTTATTAAAAAACTTGAAAAAGCTCATGCCGGCTTTAAAAAAAGTGGCGGTATATCAATTTAACTATTGTGTAGAAGTCAAGATTTAATCTTAC
>NZ_MXAX01000244.1:0-1563 GCF_019249195.1 Rickettsia sp. TH2014
AATAGGCATAACTGCAATATGGAGGCATGATCAAAAATATATGTTCAATTATAACTTCACGAAATAATTCTATATCTAGTAATTTAATTATTTCTTCTTGAAACTGTGGTAAATATCCATGAGAAGCTTTAAACATTAAATTACCATTGTTAAACAAAATTGTATCGTATCTCTCATCAATTAATTCTTTTTCTATATTTGTTAAATTACTTATATTTGATATTATTTTAGTATTTACTAAATTCATAAGCCCCTCTTTTTAAATGTTATTTTTAGTAATGAACAAGTGTTTGTTTTATCTTCTTTTCATATATTGATAGTACCATTTTTTCCTTTACTTATCAAGTATTTAGAATATTTTTCTGTGTATATTTTATAATAAAGTAAGATGTGTGTTTTTCTGCAACAACATTATTTGTTGTTATTTGTTTCTTGCATTCTTTTTTACTTGCAAACTTCTTTATAGCTGTGTACAATCCTTAAAACCACTTATTTACAGATATATAGCTACCAACTAAAATGTAAGACATTTTAGTTGGTAGCAGAACTTCCTGCCACATATGAAGCAATTAATTTAAAAGGTGTAATGTGATGCAAATTGTAACTGTTGATCCAAAGGACTGCACTAGATGGAAGTATGCTGATAGAGGCAACTTCGAGTTTGGTGATGTAATAGAGCTTGCAAGGGACATCAAAAAGAATGGTCAAATAGAGCCTGTACATCTTCGCTATTGCAAAAATGATTCAAAGTTTAAGTATGAGATCATAGCAGGTAGCAGAAGATGGAAAGCTTGCTTAGATGCTGAACTTCCGCTTAAAGCCGTAATTGAGGACGTCACTGACGAACACGCCGCAATCATTCAGATTAAGGAAAACCAAGGTCTTGACATATGCGACTATTCAAAAGGAATATACTATACAAGATTACTTGCGGATTTAAGTATAACGCAAGGACATCTTGCTAAGAACCTTAGCATATCAAGACAAAAACTTGTTAACTACTTGTATTTCGCTAAGATACCTAAAGAAATATGGGATGCTGTCGGTAATGTCACTAAAGTGACATCAAGAACAGCAAGCTCTATTTTTGCACTATCTCAAAAAGGTAGTCAATATATTGAAGCTCTAATAGAATGTGCTGATGATATTAGAAAAGGAATCGGTGCCTACTCTCTCGAAAAACTAGTACTTTCTAAAGTTAAGAATGATGCTACGATATTACCCCACTGTCCTCTCACTCTTGCTGATGGAACAGTTGTAGGTATTTGGAAAAATGGCGGATTCAAACTAAACAAAGATCTTAATCTCAACAAAGAAAAGTTCTTAAAACATATTCTGAAATTCTTTTGATTTGAAGAGCATTAATTAAAATGACAGTTTCTTATTGGACTAAAGATCATAAATATTATAGATTAACTACTCAAGCTAATTTATTTGGTACTACTGATCTTATATGTAGCTGGGGTTCTTTGTACTCTAATAAAGGTAATTATGAAGTTATCCACTGTAACTCCCAACATGATATGGATAAGAATATTAAACGTATCGCTAGGATAAGGAAAT
>NZ_MXAX01000245.1:0-2381 GCF_019249195.1 Rickettsia sp. TH2014
TTTTTAATAAAATTTGAAGATAGAATCTAGCCCTTTTGAAAAGTTTACACACTTATTTGGGAAGACTCATAATACTATTTAAGTAAAATATAATATATTACATAGAGCCAACCAAGGAAACCATGCACTATAGCCCATAATATTGAATGGTTAACATTGAACGATATTACTATTGCAAGTATTGAACCGAGCGAGATACCACCAAATCCTAAATATTTCATATATTCTAATAAATACTAGTATTTATTTTGACTACTGGGATCTTTTTGATCTTTATCAGTTTGTAGCTTATCTGACTTATTATGCATATTATTTTTATCATAATTAGTTTGTTGAGATTGATTACTTGATTTATCGCTCGTATGTTCCACAGTGCCTTTATTATTCTCTAAACTCATAATAGCCTCCTAACTTTGATACTTGTTGATAAAACTGTACTTTAAAGATAAATAAACAAAAGATATATTATAATATATGTTCACCCATCCTTACTTCTATGTTAACATTTTATCCATTGCTTGTTATATATTAAATTATTAATCTAGTTAAATTTATGTAACATGTTGTTTATAAATCACATTGGCAATTAATATGTCTCCAAAAGTATACTTTAAGAGACTCATAAAACTCTTGTCTTAATTAATGTCTCATTATATTATTCTTATAACCTTTAAAAGATTATGAGACATTAATATGGCAAAAGTAGGATATGCAAGAGTTAGTTCATCAGGACAGTCCCTAGATGTGCAACTAGATAAATTAAAAGATTGTGATAAGATATTCCAAGAAAAGAAATCCGGTCTTGATGGAACAAGAAGTGCACTTAAAAATGCACTGGATTATGTGCGTGAGGGCGATATCTTTATTGTTACAAAATTAGATAGGTTAGCACGCTCTACTGCACATCTATGCAAAATAGCTGAGCTTCTAGATCAGAAATCTGTAGCTCTGAAAGTTTTAGATCAAAATATTGATACTAAAGATGCGACTGGGCGGTTAATATTTAATGTATTAGGAGCAATTGGACAATTTGAAACTGAGATTAGAGCCGAGAGGCAAATGGATGGAATCCTAAAAGCAAAAGAGCGAGGTGTACAGTTTGGGAAGAAACAATACTTAACAAAGCAACAATTAAATGATCTTCAAGAAAAACGAAAACAAGGTATTAAAATCAAAAACCTGATGCAAGAATTCAATTTGTCAAAAGCCTCAATTTATCGCTATCTTGCACAGGAAGTATAAGATGTAATACGCTATTTAGTTGGAGATTCTGAATTGTATTATCTGTAGAAGCCAAGATATGTCTTGGACGCATTTTAAGATTAAATCTCAACTATTACATTAAATCTTCACCTCAATACTTTATGTGCTATTCAAACATTTCTATACAATCATATGAACTAGTAACGGCTCCTATAACATTATATTCAGTATGCTGTGATGCAATGGCTTGCATGCTTAAAGGTATAATAATATCATTAAAAACAAATAGGTCGTTAGAGTTAGTGAAGATTAATTCTAAAAATATCCCGACCTGATTTGATGTAAGTAATTGATTTGCTAGTTTAAGTTTTTCTTGCGAATCATTACTATGAAAAAAAGTAGATATTTTAAATAAATCACTTATATCATGTGACAATGTAGTAGTAATATACTCATTACAAGTATTACTATTAGCATTATTTCTGACTAAAATCTCTACTATTTCTTTACAACCTAATGTAGAGGCTAAGCGTAGTGGTGAAGATGGATTTATACAAGTAGATTTTTCTATATCAGCACCATATTGTATTAATAGCTTTACCGCATCAGGATTATTCATATATATAAAATGCTGAAGTGCTGTATTTTCAATTGTATCTATATTAGGATCAGCTTGATGTAGCAATACGAGTTCAAGCATCTTAGTGATATCGTCGTACCGCTCATCTATATCAGCAATAGTATAGCATAGAATATCTAACAGGACGTTGTTGCTATAGTGTACTAGAGTATTTGGGTATGCTTTATTATAATATATGCTAATACCTTGTGCAAAATACTCCTTAAACGCCTCAAAATCTTTATTCCAAATTGCATCAATTATTTTTTCAGATAGCTTATCTTCATTGGATTCTGATATGGCATTTCTTCGTGTAGTAATAGGGGCACAGTTGTATTGAATATTATCATCCATATTAAGTATATGTGTCTCTAAAAAATAAAAGAGACATTATACGGATAACACTGGTTACTGTCAACGATTTAGGGGCAGGTTTTGGTTAATTTCCTATCATTAATAAGTCATTAACCATTCTTGCAGTTTTGAATAACGCAAAGAAGCTTTATTATCTTTAATAGCTATAGCTAGCGCTTTCTTTTGCCCAATTATTATAACTAGA
>NZ_MXAX01000246.1:0-7884 GCF_019249195.1 Rickettsia sp. TH2014
AGAGCCATAATTATGATTATTCTATTAAAAGCACACAGGACCTAAGCTTATTCTACCTTATTCCACGTTCCACGAAGATTTTGAGTAAAACAATCGATTTTATTTTCCTGCTCGGTAAATTTATTTATTTTTGCCGTTAATTCTTTTAAATCTTCCGGTAAATCGGTTATTATAATTATCCTTTTAAAAACCCTTATATATTCTTTTGCTTGTAAAATTTTTCCTACATCCGTAGGAGAAATAATAACAAGCACGCTAGCATTATTAGGATTTTGTAACTCATCGGTAATATAAATCGGCTGTTTTTCAGGCTGCGGATCAAGTTTACTACCGTGAGGTATAAATTGCTTACGTGAATAAGTCCAAAGATTTTTATTGAGCATTTCTTGTTGATCTGCATCTGCAGTTAATATCACGCTTTTAAGATCAGAGTGATGGCATTTTTCTATCAGAAGCAATATCGATTTTAGAAGCAATTCATCGCTTGTTTGATAAATACTAAATTGCTGCATAAAAATTTTATGTTATTTTTTATGAGAGAATTTAAGTGGTACGGATGAAGGGACTTGAACCCCCACGCCTCGCGGCACAAGAACCTAAATCTTGCATGTCTACCAGTTTCATCACATCCGCATATGGTAATGTTATTCCTAGCTCAGCATTGTTGCTTAGATCGGGCTTATCCGTCATTGCGAGGAAATTACAAAGTAATTGACGAAGCAATCTCAGAAGATTTGACGAGATTGCCACTCAGCCTATGGCTGCTCACAATGACGACTTGGTATCCACGCTGGAATGACATTAAAGTATTTCCATCAAAAAATTATAATACACATCATATAATTTTTGTAAATCGCTAATTTTTGTGTATTCGTTTATTTTATGTGCCGTTTCGGATAATAAACCGAATTCTACTAACGGACAATAATTTTTGACGAATCTTGCATCCGACGTACCGCCGCTTGTAGAGAATTCAGGCTTTATTTTAAGTATATGCTCTACTATTTTAGCAAATTCTTTTATTTTATCGTTAGGATTTTGAATAAAACTATCAGCAGAACTACTATACTCTAACTTATAATCTACTTTATATTCTTTGCAATATCGTTTAATAATTTCTTCTACCCGTTTTGCTAAAGTTTCTGCATTATGTAAATTATTAAAACGTATATTGAAAGATACCTCCGTACTTGTCGGAATTACGTTTGAAGTATTATTACCGACATCGATATTCGTCACTTCAAGATTTGAACTTTGAAAAAATTCCGTCCTTTCATCAAGTCTTATATTTGTTAACTCATTCAATATTTTTATTAAGCAAGGCAACGGATTATTTGCTTTATGAGGATAAGCTACATGCCCGCTTAAGCCTTCTATATTTAATTCAAAATTAATACTTCCTCTTCTGCCGATTTTAATTGTATCGCCTATCTCTTTTTCGCAAGTAGGCTCACCGACAATAGCAAAATCAATTTTATGCCCTTGATCATAAATATATTGCAGCATTTCTTTAGTACCATGCTTTGCTTTTCCCTCTTCATCACTAGTAAGTAAGAAACTAATAGAACCTTTAAAGCTGGTATTATTTTTTATGAAATCTAAACTAGCTGCTAGAAAGCATGCTATCGCCCCTTTCATATCCACCGCACCTCTGCCATATATCTTACCGTCTTGCTGGCTAGCCTTAAATGGACTCACATTATGCCAAAGCTCATGATTACCTGCCGGCACTACATCTACATGCCCAACAAAGCAAATATTAGGCTCATTGCTACCGAAAACAGCATAAAGATTAGTGACTTGCTCACTTTTAGAATCGCCGAATATTTTTATTTCGGTCTTAAAGCCGTGCTGTTTAAGTAGATCGTCAATATACTCAATAGCCCCGTCACTCTCAGGAGTTACAGACTTAAAACCAATCAAATCTTTTAAGTAGTTAAGGTGCATAATATATCATATTTATATCTTCTTACACTTATTATACAAGTTTATAAAAGTATAAAAACAACTTTTTATCTCACTAAAAAATAAATTATTGCTATGAATTTATATAGATTTTTGACTTTCTTAATGAATTTAAATAACTTATTATTATGAGCTTGTTATAACTAATATTAAAATCATGGGCATAAATAATCAATTAAGAGAATTAATTAAATCTGGTACTTTTGCCGGTGTATTATTAATTATTGCTTTTACTTTAGCAATAATTGTCAGCAATAATATTTTCCTAGCAAAATATTATTCTTCTTTTATTTACAGTAAATTTTCTTTAATAATAGGAAATGTAAGTTTACAAACAACTTTTATAGGGTTGGTTAATGACGGTCTCATGACTTTCTTCTTTTTATTAATAGGTTTAGAGATGAAATTTCATCTAGTAGAAGGTGAATATAAAAATAAAAAAAAACTAATATTACCTGCGGCAGCAGCCCTTGGAGGTGTGCTAGTTCCTGCCTTAATATACATGTTTTTTAATTATGATAAACCGGGATTAATAAAAGGATGGGCTATTCCTATAGCAACCGATACTGCTTTTGTCCTTGGTATTTTATCTTTTTTCAGTCGACGTATATCTTTAGAATTGCGAGCTTTTATTATAGGTTGCTCATTAATTGACGATGCTTTTGCGTTAATTATACTAGCCTCGTTTTATACTAAAACAATCAATACTCCGGCATTATTAATTTCCTCTGTAATTATATTCACCTTGTTTATACTGAATTATCGACAAGTTAAACAAATATTTTATTATATAATTGTAGGTTTATTATTATGGATTAGTATGGTGGAGTCAGGTATTCACGGTACTTTATGCGGAGCTATTATAGCACTTTTTATACCTGTTAATATAAAAGGAGAATTTAACACTTCTTTTAAAAAACTTGAAAACTTAACTCGTCCTTTTGTAAATTACTTTATTTTACCGCTTTTTGTATTTATGAATTCCGGTATCCTTTTAGAATATTTTGTATTTAAAGGCGCCTGTTCCAACTCAATCCTTGCTTTAGTTTACGGGATAATATTTGGTTTATTTGTAGGTAAGCAATTAGGTATTATGCTATTTTCATATCCATTTGTAAAATTTAAACTCTGTAATTTACCAAGTGATACCTCATGGTTAAAATTTTATTCTATATCTATACTTGGAGGAATTGGATTTACCCTAAGTTTATTTATAGGTAGTATTACGTTTGAGAGTAGTTGTCCTTCAAACTCTATGAGAGCTGCAGTAATAATAGGCTCTTTAATTTCTGCATTATTTGGCGTAGCCGTTCTAAAATATTGTACTAGCAAAGAGTAAAGAACCTAAGAAGCTCTACCTTGAGTAACAGATCCATTTTGTGACGGGCGTGAGGAGCGAAGTCTATAATAGGCAAGCCAACGAACAACAAAGACATTGTCGCGTGGACCGATAAAACCCACGTAACCCAAAAACAATAAAAAATACTAATAATTTTAGTATTTTTACTGGATTCCGTGGAAGGGCCACGGGATGACAGAGATAAAATTGATCCGCACAACAATACTAACAACGAAGCACAAAGCGGGGATCAGTTTACTATACTCATTAAATAACGATGATAGGATTTTAATAACACATCATACTTTTGTTTGAAAAAAACAGGATATGGCACTATATAGATATTATTAGAAGAAGGAATCGCTTTTTCAAGCTTATTTAGCATAAAAGGTATATTATAATTATGCTCTACTAAAATTATTGAAGTAAGATTG
Organism: Rickettsia sp. TH2014; assembly: GCF_019249195.1. Classification (NCBI taxonomy): domain Bacteria; kingdom Pseudomonadati; phylum Pseudomonadota; class Alphaproteobacteria; order Rickettsiales; family Rickettsiaceae; genus Rickettsia; species Rickettsia sp. TH2014. The sequence goes on from NZ_MXAX01000246.1 coordinate 3,739, forward strand.
TAAGTTACAATAAAATCAACCGCTTTCTTAATATTATCTTCTTCGGACATCATTTTATTCGGAGCAAGTATTACCTGCTGTTCTATAACATTACGTTCCTTTAACAAATTTTTTAATTGCTCTGTAGATTCTATACCGGTAATAAATAATATAGGTGCATAGCCTGCTTTAAGCAAAGCAATACCAGTTTCAATTTTATGTCCTCCTCCTGCAAATACTATTATTGCATTAGTGGTATTACTATTAAGCTTATAAGAATTTATTAAATATAAATAATAACCAAGACCACCGACCCAAAGAGCAAAAATTGCTAAAATTGTGAGTAAAAATTTTCTGATCATTTAAATATTTTATCAAATTCAGTTTGAATAATTTTATCAAATTCAGACATTTCAATATGAATTCCTAACTGATTTAAAGATGTTACTAAAGAATTTTCAAGTCCACAAGGAATAATCCCACTAAACTTACTTAAATCTGTTGAAATATTTATAGCTACACCGTGATATGTAACCCATTTTCTTACTCTAACACCTATTGCAGCAATTTTAGCAAATTCACCTTTCTTTACTTTTACCCAAATTCCTACTTTATCTTTAATAATATATGCTTTAATTCCAAAATAATTTAAGCTATTTATAATCCATTCTTCAAGCATTTTTATATATAGCTTTAAATCTTTGTGTCGATTTGGTAAGGCTAAATTAAGAATTGGATAAATAACACGCTGACCTGGTCCATGAAAAGTAAATTTACCGCCACGTCCTGTGTAAATTACCGGAATATCATCGTAATTTAATAATTCTCCTTGTTTATAATTAGTACCGGCTGTATATACTTCCGAATGTTCGACTAAATAAACAATTTCCAGCTCATTATCACTAATTACTCTGTTAACGTAATCTTCCATTAATTTCAAAGTAACTCGATAATCCATAAGATTCGATATAGTTATAAATCTTGTCATATTAATTCAGATTATATTTTAATATTAAGGCATCTAAAATTACTATGGTTTCAGCATCCAAATCGCCGGAAAAATTACTAGGGCGAAAATGTATTTGAAACGAAATTATAACATCTTTCATTTTAGAATCTAAAATTCCAGTAGCTTCGAGTTTATAACCGTATGTAATAAATTTTTGCTGAATTGCTGCAATATCGGTTATGTCGACTTGAGGCAATAGCTTGTTAAAAATTTGCTCATCATACCATGCTCCCATATCGTTATCATATAATAGTTTCCAAGGAAATAGCGAACCAAGGTCCTGTTTTCTACCTGAAGCAATATCAGAATGCCCAACCACTCTAGTAGGTTTAATATCATATCTAGCGATAATCTGTCTACACAAACTTATGACACTATTAATCTGCCTTTCCGCATAGAGTAGCCAAACTATATTACTGTTTTTTACATTTATTTCAAATGCAGGATTTACGATTTCAATACCGATTGATGTATCATTAATACGCTCATGACCTTGTCAGTAACTTACTCCAGCATGCCATGCATGCTCTTCTACTAATTGAAATATATGTTCAGAGTTTTCATTGTTTATTAAATAATGGCTACTTAACTTTTCACTGGTTAGAAAATCTAAAGACTGCTTAAAATCACACTGTGTATAATGTAGCACTAGGAATTTAATACGTTTATCAAACCCCACAGCTCTATAAGATGTTTTATCGATTACTATCATAGTTTAAAGGATGTTAATCTTAGTTAAAAACGGTTTTGTTGCATGGCCCTTATGCCGTTCCTGCGTGGTATTGTTGCGTGGGTCTGTTTATCCGTCATTGCGAGGAGCGAAGCGACGTGGCAATCTTATGAAATAATAACAAACTCCTGAGATTGCTTCGTCAATTTACTATTGTAAATTTCCTCGCAATGACGATTTGGTATCTATACAAAGATAGCCCCAATACGACAAATGACAAGAAAATTTTTGATGGTGCCGGATATCGGATTTGAACTGATGACCTACCGCTTACAAGGCGGTTGCTCTACCACTGAGCTAATCCGGCATATTAATATGATTATAGAGAAAAGTATATAATTTGGTAGGAAAAACGTTATTGCATGGACATAAAATCGTCATTGCGGGCGACTGCAAGGAGCGTGGCAATCTCAGGACTTTGGCACGAGATTGCTTCGTCAAAAATTTCAATTTTTCCTCGCAATGACGAAAATACACTATAAATTAAGCTTCTTTAGCTTCCTTTTTATTTGGTCTAGTTTTGCGGTTTTTTGCTTTAACTTCCATTTCCTTTTTAACTTTCTCAGGAAGAGTAACGCCTGCTTGCTCAATAAATTTTGCGACTCGTTCAGTTGGTTTAGCACCGGTGCCAAGCCAATATTCTATACGATCTTTTTTTAAAACCACGCGCTCACTATTATCTGAAGCAAGCATTGGATTATAAGTTCCGACTTTTTCTAAAAAGTCACCGTCACGAGGTGCTGTTGCGTTAGCTACTACTACACGGTAAAAAGGACGCTTTTTAGCACCGCCTCTAGCTAAACGAATTTTTACTGCCATATATTACTTACAATTATTTTATTTTTTCTTCTTTAAAAAGAACATGTTTTCTAACTACTTTATCATACTTACGAAAAGAAAGCTTCTCGGTTTGGGTTTTCGGATTACGTTTTTTTACCCAAAAAACACCTGTGCCGGCAGTACTTACTAGCCTTACCAAAACATTTTTATTTTTCTTTGCCATTAGCTGACACCTTAAATCAAGATATTATTTTATTATTACTCAAGAAAAGCAGAATAAAACGAAATTGAAAAATAGTCAAGTAAAAACTAGGCATTGTAAAATAAAGAGAGATGCGTCTTTGCGAGCAGCCGTAGGCTGCGTGGCAATCTAGTTTTAATGTCCTGAGATTGCCGCACTCCTTACGGTCGTTCGCAGTGACGCCAATTTTTCAAATTAAACGAGTTACTGTCCAAATAAGCGTTCGATATCCTTAAGCTTTAACTCAATATTAAGTAGGTCTGCCGTGATTACATTGACCTGAAAACGGCGTATTTTCCATTTGACGCAATAAGGCATTCATTTCATCTGCCGATAATTTTCGTCCTGCTCTAATAGAATAATGACAGGCATAAGTTTCTGTCACATGCTCTATTAACTCCGTCAAAGCTATATTCTCACCGAAATCCGATAAATGATCAGCGAGATCCTGAATTAACTTTTGTACGTTTACATCTCCAAGGATATTTGGAATTTCAGTCACTATAATAGATTTCTCACCGAATTTTTCTAGAGTTAAACCAAGTTTATATAGTTTTTCTCTATTTTCATATAAACAATCTGCTTTTCTTTCACTTGGCAGTTCTACTATCTCAGGAATAAGCAAACGCTGTTTTATTAACTCTTCCGTTTTAAGGTAATCTTTTATTTTTTCGTATCCTAAACGTTCATGTGCTGCATGCTGGTCGGTAATTACTATACTATCTTCGGTTTGTGAAATAATATAAGTAGTATGAAGTTGTGCTTTAGCTGCCCCAAGCTTATATTGTTTATGGCTTTGCTGCTCATGTTCTATACGTCTTTCTACTTCTTGTTCTATTTTAGCATGTGGTAGCGTATCAATTAGCTTCTGACAAGCAGTATTTGGCGTAGATTTAAAACTAGGTGACATAGCAGGTCTATAATCTGTCGGTTTACTATTCACGCTTACAGCTTTACTTACTGACGGTTGTTTGTTAGCTAAAGGATTTTTAAATAACTGAAGAGCATCAGAGGCAATAGTAGTAGAAGTAACATGGCTTTTATTCGTTAAAGCATTTTTAATTGCTTCTATTAATAAGTTTCGTACATAATTCGGATCATGAAACCTAACCTCTGCTTTTGCCGGATGTACATTAACATCAACAAGTTGTGGATCAATTTGTAAGAATATAGCACATAGCGGATAACGATCACGAGCTAAATAATCTTGATATGCTACCCTTAAAGCTACTTGTAGCAACTTATCTTTTACCGGTCTATTATTGATAAATAAAAACTGATCTTCACTTGAAGCTCTATTATATGTCGGGATACTAGTATAGCCGCAAATAGAGAAATCAGGAGTTTTGAAATCTGTAGAAGTCAAGATTTAATCTCACAGACATTATAAAAATTATATCTGAATGT
>NZ_MXAX01000247.1:0-1034 GCF_019249195.1 Rickettsia sp. TH2014
GATAAGAAGACTTAGCAAAGGATGTGGGATTAATAGGGTGGAGTATTGCTATTAGTAGATAGTATTAGTACGGCTAAAAATGAATTAAAATTAACAAATCAATAGACAAAAAAATGTTATCAGAACAACAAACAGAATGGATTATAAGTAACAATCTTATAAATAAAGGGTGGCATATAGATAATGGCACGAACAAAAATGTATATTTGCAAAAGCCAAAAACAAAAGCCGAGCAACTAAAACTAAAAAATAAGAGAGCTGATTACATATTATACCGAAGCGGTACAGATGAAGCTATAGCAGTAATTGAAGCAAAAAAAGTTGGTAAAGATCTAAATGCTGCATTATCACAAGCTACAGAATATGCAAAATCGCTTGATGTACCAATTATATTTGCGGCAAACGGTGCTTATTGTGAAGCTCGTTTTGTTCCAAACAACAAGACGCTTATATTAAACGGTGAGGAAGTGAAAGAGTTGTTGAGCGAAAAAGAAATTTTAGCTTTTATTAATGAAAACAGTAATGAAGTTTTTACGATTCCTAAGGAGGTTAAGGTCTCAAGGGAAGGATTAATATCGATTTTCAAAAACCTTAATAATATTTTAAGGGGGGAGGGAATACGTGCAGGAATAGAAAGATTTGGTGAATTTGCAAATATATTATTCCTAAAATTGCTTAGTGAGAATAATGAAAAATCTTGGTGGAATACTATTAAAGCTCAATCAAATGATGACATTATCGGTTACATTAACAACTATGTTATAGAACAAATAAAAAATAAATATGGTATAATGGACTGAAAAAATTGGACAAAAAATAGTTAGTGTAACTTGGTAATAAGTTAGAATAGAGTCAATAACTTATAGGATATAAAATGACAAGAAAACAGATACGGAATTTTAGTGCTGAAGAGAAGACAAAGATAGTGCTAGAATTATTAAAAGAGGATGTAACAATATCACAGTTATCATCTAAATATGAGATTAGCAGCAATAGCATATCGCATTGGAAGAAGCAATTTTTATCAAATGCAG
>NZ_MXAX01000248.1:0-7050 GCF_019249195.1 Rickettsia sp. TH2014
CTTTAAACTTCTGTTATATTCTTTCCAGTTGCAAACTTTTTGTAGCTTTGACATACACACTTGTGGTTAAGTTTTTTGTCTATTTACTACTTTTCTTAGTTCGCAGCTACTTTTTTTTATATCTACGCAACAAGGTCTTGCAGGAATGACGGTTTTGGTATCTATGTAACGTTGCCATAGGAAGGACATCGGAATCTAAAAACTAAAGCTTTCACCCAAATACACTTCCTTGACTTTCTTGCTGTTTGCTATTTCCTTAGGTTTTCCTTCTAGCAATACTTTACCTTCAAAAATAACATAAGCACGGTCGACTATATCTAGAGTATCACGCACGTTATGGTCGGTAATTAATATGCCTATATTAAACGCACGTAAATAAGTAATTAGATTTTTAATATCGGAAATAGCAAGCGGGTCAATACCGGCAAGCGGTTCATCAAGCATGATAAATTTAGGCTCTATTGCAAGTGAACGTGCAATCTCAAGCCTACGCCTTTCACCGCCTGATAAGCTAGCAGCGGATAAATCTTTTAAATGAACTATCGAAAATTTCTCTAGTAAATTATGGGTTTTTTGTTCAATTACTTCCTTATCATTTTCAGATATCTCAACTACAGCCTTAATATTATCCTCAACCGATAATCCTCGAAATATTGAAGGTTCTTGAAGAAGATAGCCGATTCCAAGCTTTGCTCGTAAATAAATAGGTAGGTTGGTAATATTTATATCGTTTAAAAGTAATTGTCCTGAGTCCGGTTTCATTAAACCGATAATAATGTTAAAACAAGTTGTTTTACCGGCTCCGTTCGGACCGAACAAACCAACTATCTCTCCTTGTTTTATATTCAGAGATATATCAGTTAATATATTCCTTTTTTTATAGGATTTTGATATATTTTTAACTTGTAAGCTGACCATCTTTTTTATTTGTGTTTTTTGTGTGGATTAATTCTCAACGTCATTGCGGGCAGCCGTAGGCTGCGTGGCAATCTTGTCAAATATCCTGAGATTGCTTCGTCGAAACTTTCAGTTTCTTCTCGCAATGACGTACTAAAGAACACTATTTCTTAACAATATCTACATAATAGATTAGTTTATTAGTTCTTAAGACATTATCATCACGCTGTAATATTACATTACCGAGTAAAATAAGTTGTTTGTCATCAAAAAAATATTTAGCATTATCTGCAAGTAATAATTCATTATTTATTTTTCTTTCTACAGTCAATATGGTGGGAATAACTATATAATCAATAGTTTGTTTATCATCTATTGTTTTATAAAAAATATATAATTCTTTTGTTCTAAGTATTGCGTTATCGAAGTAAACAACAACATTTCCAAGATATTCTGCTTTTTGTTTGGTCCTATCAATAATTAAAGTATCAGATGTTATATGTAAATTTGAAATATTTTTATCATTAGCATATATAGATATACTAACAGTAAGAAATACTATAAGTTTAATAATCCGATAAATCGATGATTGTAGAGACATTGCCTTTAAAAATTATAATATTATTTTCATCCTTCGTATTAAAACTATCTGAAGTAATTGAAGAGTTTTTATAAAGTAATTTAGCAGAGGAGTTGCCGGTTATATTCTTATTTACTAAATCAATCCTTGCATCGTTAGTGTTAAATATGATCTCATCAAAAAAAAGTTTTACATCATTTTTTAAATCTAATATGTTTGATTCTTCATCTAAAAAGCCTTCTTTCGCATTGATAATAAGAGTTTGGTCTTGATTTACGTTATAAATAGCATTTATTATATCTAGTTTATATTTGTTATCCGACTCTTTTATAGCTCGCTCAGTTTTAATTTTATACGCATTTAAATTTTTATTTACTCCTTCAAAAATTGAATCTTTCAATATAATATTATATTTTAAATCAAAATTTTTAGTATCTTTTAAACTTTTCTTTGTAACGTTAATATCATTTTCTTCATTAATATAACCGCTTTTAATTAATATATATCCTATATACAAAATTCCAGCTATTATTAAAAGATATAGAGATTTCCAAATTTTTTTTCGCCGTTTATAAGAAGAGGGCATAGATTTTAGCTAACTCCAATGCGTAGTAAATCATGAATATGAATAATACCCGTAATAACATTATCATCAACAATCGGTATATTAGTGATATTCTTGGCTTTCATTAAATTTAAAGCCTCTTTTGCAAATATTTCCGATGAGATATGAATAGGGTTTTTGGTCATAATGCTTGATGCTGTTTTTAAGTGAATTTGATCGTTAATATGACGACGTAAATCCCCGTCGGTTATAATCCCTATCAAATTTTGGTTTTTATCTGTGACAAGTGTACAACCTAAACGTTTTTTATTCATAATAATTATAGTTTCGGCAAAGGCAGTATCTTCATATACTAAAGGTATTTCATTCCCCTCACGCATTAGGTTTTTAATTTTTGTTAAATTAGCACCTATTGTACCTCCCGGATGATAAATTTTAAAATCATCTTTAGTAAAGCCTCGTTTTTCATGTATAACAGTCATTAAGGCATCACCTAGTGATAACATTATTAAAGATGATATAGTAGGAGCTCCAATTACAGAAGCTTCCGGATATTCAGGTACTATTAATAAAAAATCGCTTCTTTTAGCTAAAGTGGAATTTTTATTCATTGTCATTGCAGCAATTTTTATGGAAGAGTTCTTACAATATTCAATTATATTAAATAGCTCTTTAGTTTCACCGGAATTAGATAGCATAATTACTAGATCATTTCTCGTCACCATACCTAAATCGCCGTGACTTGCCTCTGCCGGATGTAAATAAAAAGCAGGCATACCGGTTGAAGAAAAGCTAGCAGCTATTTTTCTTGCAATATAACCGCTTTTGCCTATGCCGGTTAAAATTACCCGTCCTTTGAAAGATAGTAAAAATTCTATAATTTTGTTAAAGTCGTCAGGGATATTTTCGGATAATTTTTCTAAAGCACTTGCTTCACTAGAAATAACCCTCTTTGCGATGATTTGGTAATTATTTGTGTGGTTCATTTATTTACTGTCATACCGCGACTTGATCGCGGTATCCATTTAAAAATATTATTAGATACCGCGATCAAGTCGCGGTATGACACCGGATATACTATGACAACATCAATTAAAATACTTACGTTCCGTAATTGTTTCTTCTTTATCATTGTTAGAATCTTCATTCCAAGCTCGTTTTTTACTAGAATCACGTCGCTCAGGTTCTGAATTTTCCTTAGCATTATTAGCATTATTTTTTGGCTTTGGATTATTTGAAGATTTATCCTTATCGGTATTTTTAATAGTTAGTTTTGCTTTGCCTTTATTATCAAAGCCTATCAGCTTAACTTTTACTATATCGCCTTGTTTTAAAACACTGCTAACCGTTTCTATTCTTTCTTCTGAAATTTCACTAATATGAACAAAGCCGTCTTTATTACCTAAATAATTAATAAAAGCACCGGAATCTAACACTTTCATTACCGTACCGTTAAATATTTCTCCGATTTCAGGTTCAACGGCAATAACTTTAATTTTATCTAAAGCGACTTTTAGCTTATCTCTATCTGAAGCATAAACAGAAACCGTACCGTCATCGCTTATATCTATTTTAGCACCGCTAGTCTCACAAATTTCCTTTATTACTTTACCGCCAGGTCCTATAATATCTCTAATTTTATCCTTATCTATTTTTATAGTAGTAGTAGAAGGAGCATTTTTACTTAGTTCGCTATTTGGTTTATTAATAACTTTGTTCATTTGCTCAAGTATATGCAAACGACCGAGTCGTGCTTGCTCTAAAGCTACTTTCATTATTTTAAAATCTACTCCGGATATTTTGATATCCATTTGTAATGCGGTAATCCCTTCGCTAGTTCCTGCGACCTTAAAGTCCATATCACCGAAATAATCTTCATCTCCAAGAATGTCGGATAATACCGCAAATTTTTTGCCTTCCTTAACAAGCCCCATAGCAATACCCGCAACCGGTGCTTTTATCGGTACGCCGGCATACATTAAAGCAAGAGAACTACCGCAAACGGTTGCCATTGAAGAAGAACCGTTAGACTCCGTAGTTTCAGCAACTACTCTAATAGAATAAGGAAATTGTACTTTATTAGGTAATATTGGATTAATAGCGCGCCATGCGAGTTTACCGTGTCCGACTTCACGACGACTAGGTGCTTTCATCGGCATTGCTTCATTTACAGAGTAGGGCGGAAAGATATAATTAAGCATAAAACGCTCTTTATGCTCACCCTCTAAACTGTCAACTATCTGCTCATCTAAACTAGTACCGAATGTAGTGCTAACTAAGCTTTGCGTTTCGCCTCTAGTAAATAAAGCTGAACCGTGTGCGGAAGGTAATAAACCTATTTCACAAGCAATTTGTCTTATATCCGTGGCACTTCTACCATCGATACGTCTATTTTTTTCTAAAATCTCGTTACGTAATATATCTGATTCAATAGATTTTAAAGCCGATTCGATTTGATAATTACTATATTTTTTATTCTCTATGTCGCTTACAAAATGTGCAAGAACTTTTTCAGGTATTAAATCTAAATTAGTACTACGTTCATGTTTAGATTTAATCGCAAAAGCTTGTTCGATTTCTTTTACAAATAACTTCTCAATTTCTTTCTTTAATGAGGCAGGATATAAATCTTGCATTTCAAGCTTTGGTTTTTTAGCTTCTTCTGCTAGTTCTTTAATTATCTTTATTACCGACTGGAAGCTTTCAAATCCAAATTTTACGGCTTCTAACATTTGTTCTTCAGCGAGTAAATGAGCTTCCGATTCAACCATCATTACTGAATCTGAAGTTCCTGCAACTACTAAATCAAGCTGACTTGTTTTTAATAATTCAAGTGTCGGATTTAAAACAAATTCACCATTGATTAAACCTACTTTACTTGCAGCAACTATTTCTAGATAAGGAGCAGGGGATAGGCTAAGGGCAGCCGATGCACCAATAATTGCAAGTATATCTACCGGAGTTTCAGGGTCATATGAAAGAACAGTACAAGTTACATGAGTTTCATTAACAAAAGCCGGATGAAATAACGGTCTAATCGGTCTATCTATTAAACGAGATACTAAAACTTCTCTATCTGATGCTTTTCCCTCACGTTTAAAAAATCCTCCGGGGATTTTACCGGCAGCATATGCCATTTCTCTATAATTAATAGTTAGAGGAAAAAAGCCAATACCTTCTTTTGCTTTTTTAGCTACTACTGCTGTACATAATAAAACGGAATTACCCATTTTTATCGTAACTGCTCCGTCAGCTTGCCTTGCTATCTTACCTGTACTAAGCTCAAGAACTTTCCCGTTCCATGTAACACTCTTAGTTATTTCGTTAAACATCTATTTATCTCATTTCATAATTTATATTTTTTGTATTCTATCCCGTCATTGCGAGAAGAATTACGTAGTAATTCGACGAAGCAATCTCAGGATATTTGACGAGATTGCCACGCAGCTTACGGCTGTTCGCAATGATGGGCTTTAGTATCCATGCGAGCAATGCCTGCTCGCAATGACGGTTATTTAGCTACTTAATCTTTCTAATTCCTAGCTTACTTATTAAATCTAAATATTCGCTAATATTATTCTTTTTAATATAGTTAAGTAATCTACGACGGCGTCCGACTAAAATTAATAATCCACGTCTTGAAGTATGATCTTTATGGTTAGATTTAAAATGCTCGGTTAAATTGTTGATTCTTTCAGTTAAGATAGCACATTGCACCGCACATGAACCGGTATCATTTTCCGTTATAGCATATTCTTTAATTAATTGTTGTTTACGTTCTGTAGTAATCGACATCGATAATTTCTCCTTAAATTGTTATAATAAATTAAATACTCGTAAAGAATTAAAGCAACCCTTATTTAAGCTACCTATTGCAAGCAGATTTCCCTTATAGCGAACCCATAAAAGACTAACAGACATCTTCTCAAACTCTACTTCTAGAGGTAATTTGGAAAGATGCCTAAAATCTTCTTCATAATCAAATTGGCATTTCTGCCCATATCTGATTTTTTGTGCTTGGCTGTCAGTTGCATCAAGAACCAGGATGTCGTCCAGTATTGCTTCTATCTTTATACTTTTTTCCTCTAGGAAATTTTTGGTAATTTCGTCAGGTGATTTAATTCGGAGAGCATTTTCTTCTTTAAATATTCCAACCTGAGTACGGCGTAATTCTATCACAAATCCTAAACTTTGCAAGGACAATGCCAAATCTTCTGCTAAAGTCCTTATATAAGTACCTCTTGAGCATTCCGTATAGTATGTAGCGGTAGCATTTTTCTCATCAAAATTTAAACATTTTAAATTATAAATAGTTATATTTCTTGGCTTTAATTCTACTTCTTTCCCCTCTCTAGCCAATTTATAAGCCCTTACACCGTTAACTTTAAGAGCAGCAAAAGCCGGCGGTATTTGTATTACGTTACCGATAAATTTAGAACATACGTTATAAGCCTCTTCTTGAGAAGGGATATAATCTTTCGTTGCTATTACGGTGCCGGCATAATCGCCACTATCGGTTTTCATTCCGAATTTTACAGTAAAAATATAGGTTTTTCTAGCATCAATTAGCAGTTGTATTAGCTTTGTAGCTTCACCTACGGCAAGTGGTAGTATCCCTTCTGCTTCAACATCTAAAGTACCGGCATGTCCTATCTTAGCTTCTTTACCGAGTATTTTTTTTACCATGCTAACCAGTTTAGCAGAACTTATACCTCTTGGTTTATAAATATTTAACCAATAACTATTCATTAATATATTACCATAAAATGAAGGGTTGATAAGTTGAAACTTTTCGTCATTGCGAGAAGAGATTGTCGCGTGGATCAATTTCACCACTGTCATCCCGTAGCTTGACCACGGGATCCAGTTAAAATACTAAAATTATTAGTATTTGTTTATTATTTTTTGGACCTCGTGGTCAAGCCACGGGGTGACACAGTGGATTTTACCAGTCCACGCAACAATGCCTTGCGAGAAGAATTACGAAGTAATTGACGAAGCAATCCAG
>NZ_MXAX01000249.1:0-967 GCF_019249195.1 Rickettsia sp. TH2014
CTTTAAACTTCTGTTATATTCTTTCCAGTTGCAAACTTTTTGTAGCTTTGACATACACACTTGTGGTTAAGTTTTTTGTCAATTTACTACTTTTCTTAGTTCGCAGCTACTTTTTTTTATATCTACGCAACAAGGTCTTGCAGGAATGACGGATAAGATAAAACCTAATATAAAAATAGTTTCTTTTGGCTCTTACTAACTTCTTCATTTACATTGTTATTATGGTGATGATAATTAGATTGGATCGTTATTAAATAATCACTTATTGCTTTAGAAAATTCTTCAGTTTTATAACGAAAGAAATGGTCAGCCCCATTGATAATGTTATAATCAACTTTAATATGGGATTGTTGCTTAGATAATCTATTTGCTAGGTCTTTTACATCATCTGCCGATACTATACTATCATTATCTCCCTGTAATATAAACCCTGGGATGGGACAAGGTGAAAGGAAAGAGAAGTCATATTTATGAATTGTATTAACCGGCGGCGAAATAGCAATAAAATGATTTATTTCCGGACGTCTCATTACAAGCTGCATAGCTATCCATGCTCCAAACGAAAATCCTAATATTAGATTGGATTGAGCATTTGGGTTATTCTGCTGTAACCAGTCGAGAGCTGCCCCCGCATCAACAACTTCACCGACTCCGTTATCAAATTTACCTTGCGAACCCCCTACTCCTCTAAAATTAATACGTAAGACGGTATAACCGTTATCTGCTAAAATTTTATAGGCATTATAAACTACTTTATTATTCATATTACCCTCATATAAAGGATGAGGATGAAGAACTAATGCAATAGGGGCATTAGGCGAGGTAGCTTTTGCATATCTTCCTTCAATTCGTCCTTCCGGACCGTTAAAATAAATTTGCGGCATAATTATTCATAATATTTAATTTGTTCGATATGTAGAAGTCAAGATTTAATCTCACAGACATTATAAAAATTATATCTGAATGT
>NZ_MXAX01000250.1:0-2466 GCF_019249195.1 Rickettsia sp. TH2014
CTTTAAACTTCTGTTATATTCTTTCCAGTTGCAAACTTTTTGTAGCTTTGACATACACACTTGTGGTTAAGTTTTTTGTCAATTTACTACTTTTCTTAGTTCGCAGCTACTTTTTTTTATATCTACGCAACAAGGTCTTGCAGGAATGACGGTTTTGGTATCTATGCAACAAAGCCTTGCGGGAATGACGATTAGGTATCCACGCAATAGTCTGGATAACAATCAAAGAATAATTCACGTAAGCAAGCTTTTTTCAGGATAGAAGTTAGTATAATTTTATGATTCTTTTATAGGATTTTGTGTAGGCTTTAGGCTTTCTGCTATTTTATTCAGGTCTATTTGACTACAGATTCCCAGTAATACGGGATCACGGGGACGAATAGAATTCATATTCCAATGGCTACGAGTTCTAATAGCGTCTATAGTAGTCTTAGTAGTGCCTATTAATTTAATTATTTGATGGTCTTGGATGTTCGGATAATTAGACAATAACCAATATATAGCATCCGGTTTATCTTGACGCCTTGCTATAGGAGTGTATTTAGTACGCTGTTTTTTCTGATTTTTCATCAACTCATCAGCAGGGCTATATGAAATTTGTAAATTAGCATTAGGATCTTTACTGCAACGTTCAATTTCCTCTAAAGTTAACTGGCCGTTTGCAATTGGATTTAAACCTTTTATAGATTGTGCTACTTCACCGTCAGCCATACCTTTTATTTCAAATTCATGAATACCGCAAAAATTGGCAATTTGTTTAAATGTTAAAGAAGTATTTTCAATTAACCACATAGCCGTGGCTTTTGGCAGAAGCGGTAATGTTTTTTGCGAATTCATGATAATTGTTTTTGGCTTAATTTAAGAAGTTATAACAAATAGAGTTATTTAAGTCAATCTTCATTTAGAAACTTAACTATATCCTCAACTACTTTCTTGGCATCGCCGAATAACATAAAAGTATTATCGTGATAAAATAACTCATTTTCTATACCTGCATATCCTGAAGCCATAGAGCGTTTAATAAACAAAATAGTACGTGCTTTTTCGACATCTAGTACCGGCATACCATAAATCGGACTACTCGGGTCATTTTTAGCAACAGGATTAGTTACGTCATTTGCTCCAATTACAAGCACTACGTCGGTGGTAGCAAAATCTCTATTAATCTCTTCAAGCTCAAGCACTTTCTCATAATCTATATTAGCTTCTGCAAGTAAAACATTCATATGCCCCGGCATTCTACCTGCTACCGGATGCACGGCAAAACGTACATTAATGTCTGAACGTTCTAATATAACAACCATCTCTTTTATGATATGCTGAGACTGGGCTACTGCCATACCGTAACCTGGAACAATTATCACCGATGATGAATTAAGTAGTAAATGTGCCGCATCTTCAGGGCAGCTTGTTTTTGCTATTTTATCGTCGTCTATATCCTTGTTAATCCCGGTAGGTGCAGACAAAAACGCTCCAAAAATAACCTTGATTAATGAACGATTCATAGCCCTGCACATTATATAGCTAAGTATAGCTCCGCTACTACCGACTAATGCTCCGGTAATAATGAGTAGGCTATTGCTAAGCGTAAAGCCGATACCGGCTGTTGCAAAACCTGAATAAGAATTTAGCATTGATACTATAACAGGCATATCTGCACCGCCCACCGGTATTATTAGTAATACTCCGATTAACAGCGATAAAAAGACTATTAGATTAAATAAAAATATATTTTCTGAACGAATAAAAGATATTACTAGAATAACCAATATTATTGCCATTAATAAGCATATATATTGCTGACCGTAGAATTTTAACGGGCTACTTTTCATTAAGCCTTGTAGTTTTAGAAAAGCTATAACCGAACCGCTAAAAGTTAACGCTCCTATAGAAACTCCGAGCGATATTTCGATTAATGAATTAATCGGTAAACTTCCGGCTATTCCTATAGAAAAATTTTCAGGAGCAAGTATCGTAGCGTAAGCTACAAATAACGCAGCAAGACCAACAAAAGAGTGAAATCCGGCAACTAATTGAGGCATTGCCGTCATGGAGATTTTAAGTGCAATAATCCCTCCGATTATACCGCCTAATAATATGGTTGCTATAATGAGTAATTTATGAGTAAAATCCGGAAGGAAAAAAGTAACGCCGACTGCTATCACCATCCCCAAAATACCTATGGTACTGCCCAAACGTGCTTGTTTCTGTGAGGATAAAAACTTTAGCGACAGAATAAAACAAACAGCCGCAACTAAGTATAATAACTGGATAATTTGTAGGGACATAGGTGGATTTATTTAATAATTTGGAAACGTCATTCCTGCAAGACCTTGTTGCGTAGATATAAAAAAAAGTAGCTGCGAACTAAGAAAAGTAGTAAACTGACAAAAAACTTAACCACAGGTGTGTATGTCAAAGCTACAAAAAGTTTGCAACTGGAAAGAATATAACAGAAGTTTAAAG
>NZ_MXAX01000251.1:0-905 GCF_019249195.1 Rickettsia sp. TH2014
CTTTAAACTTCTGTTATATTCTTTCCAGTTGCAAACTTTTTGTAGCTTTGACATACACACTTGTGGTTAAGTTTTTTGTCAATTTACTACTTTTCTTAGTTCGCAGCTACTTTTTTTTATATCTACGCAACAAGGTCTTGCGGGAATGACGGGAGAACGAATCACGTAACAACATTATTGATTAAAAGGAATTGAACATAATTTATGAACATTAACATTTATCAAGACGACCTACCTAATAATTTTGAACTTGAAGGGGATATTGCCATAGATACCGAGACAATGGGGTTAAATCTACATAGAGATAAACTCTGTTTGCTACAATTTAGTAACGGCAACGGTGAAGCCCATCTTGTTCATTTTGTAAATCAAGATTATACTGCTCCTAATTTAAAAGCATTATTGTTAGATAAAACTAGATGCAAGATATTTCATTTTGCTAGATTTGATTTAGCAGCTATAAAAAAATATTTGAGTATAGATTTAGAAAATATCTTTTGTACTAAAATATCTTCAAAGCTCGTTAGAACCTATACTGATAGCCACGGTCTTAAGGATTTATGTCGGGAGCTACTGTCCATAAATATTTCTAAACAACAACAATCTTCCTATTGGGGTACTGACAATTTATCTTCAGAACAAAAAGAATATGCAGCAAAAGATGTGCTTTATTTGCATCAGTTAAAAGATACTTTACAAAAAATGCTACTTAGAGAAAATAGGCTTGAACTTGCCCAAGATATTTTCCACTTTTTACCGACAAGAGCTAATTTAGACCTTATAGGTTGGAATGAAATCGACATTTTCATGCATTAATTTAAATTAATACAAATTAACAAAAAGATTAAATTATTAACTTAATAAATTGACTCGGCAACCCCCCCAAAAACAATCGACAAAAGGAG
>NZ_MXAX01000251.1:1002-1080 GCF_019249195.1 Rickettsia sp. TH2014
GGATGCCTGTAGCGTCTATACTGAGAGAGCACAAAATACCATCAGCGACATTTTATAAATGGAGATCAAAGTATGGTG
>NZ_MXAX01000252.1:0-7078 GCF_019249195.1 Rickettsia sp. TH2014
CTTTAAACTTCTGTTATATTCTTTCCAGTTGCAAACTTTTTGTAGCTTTGACATACACACTTGTGGTTAAGTTTTTTGTCGATTTACTACTTTTCTTAGTTCGCAGCTACTTTTTTTTATATCTACGCAACAAGGTCTTGCAGGAATGACGATGAGGTATTCACACAACAACGTTTGCTTAACTTATGACGGCTTGATATCCACCCAACACTCTCTTAGCTTCCTCAGAACTTCCTGTATATATTATATTCTTATACCCTAGTTTGATTGCAGTAAATAAAGCAGGATGGTCATCGCCTACATCTACAATAAGATCTACAACTTTTTCCGGGAATTCTTTACTTAAAGTTTTAAGCATATGATCAATTACTAGCATACCGTAATATTTTACGCTTCCGTTTGGAGTGCTTAAGGCAAATTTTCCTTTTTCAGAAGATAAAAAATTTCGTGCTTCTTCCAAATTTCTTACCTCATAAACTAGAGTATTTTTATATTTTTTTTCATTTAATTAGCTCTTTTAGGTCTTTCAAATGAGAAACGAAAGATATAAAGTCATAAGTTAAATTCTCAAGCTTAGAACAAATAATTCTATTAAATCCAAGCTTTACGGCTTCTTTTATTCTTGTTTCTGCTTTTGCAGTTTTTCTTATCTCACCCGATAAGCTTATTTCGCCGAAAAAAACGCTTTGTTCAGGAACCGGTTCTCCTGTTGCGGCAGATATTAAGCTCGCTGCTACTGCGAGGTCCGAAGCAGGATCGGCAATTTTAAGCCCTCCAGCGATGCTTAAATATACTTCATAATTAGCAAGATTAAGTCCTATCCTACTACTAAGCACGGCAAGTATCATTGATAACCTATTCGCATCCCAGCCCACCGCAGAGCGTCTAGGAGTTACCATATTTGAAGGTACTATGAGGGCTTGTACTTCCATAAGTAACGGTCTTGAGCCTTCAATTCCTGCAAAAATAGACGTACCTATAACGTTCTGTTCTCGCTTCATCAAAAATAATTCTGATGGATTAGTGACTTCAATAAGTCCGCTACCGCTCATCTCAAATACTCCTATTTCACCCACACCACCAAAACGATTTTTATATGAGCGTAAAATACGGAAATGATTATTATGATCTCCTTCAAAATATAGCACAGTATCAACTAAATGCTCAAGTATCTTAGGACCAGCTAATTGTCCGTCTTTAGTTACATGACAGCTTAATAAAATAATTATATTATTTTGTTTAGAATAATTAACAAGTTCATTTGCACATGTACGGATTTGAGAAACAGTGCCTGGAGGTGAGGATAATTCTTTTGTGGTAATTGTTTGAATAGAATCGATCACTACTAAATCGATATTATTCTTATTTGCTTCTATACTCGCAATAATATCTTCTAAATTAGTAGCTGCTAAAATATTGGTATTGCTATTGACAATACTTAGCCTAATAGCTCTTAATTTTATTTGATCTAATGATTCTTCGCCAGTTATATACAGACAATTCATCTTTGAAGTAAAGTTACTTGCTGCTAGTTGTAATAGTAAAGTAGATTTACCTATACCTGGATCACCACCTATTAATATAGCTGAGCCAAGCACTAAACCACCGCCAAGTACTCTATTTAATTCGCCTATAGGGGTAGGGATGCGCAACTGTTCTGTTACATCACTTGAAAGCTTATCAAAATCCTGTCTGCTACCTGTTTTAACAATCGCTTTATTTGTGCTTACGATCTCTTCAACAATACTACCCCATACACCGCAATCAAAGCATTGCCCCGACCATTTAGGACTAATATTTCCACAGTTAGAGCATGTATAATGTTTTTTGTCTTTGGTCATGTTTTACTTTCTAGTGATGATGAGTAATATGGCAGTGTCATTGCGAGTGACTAAAAAGAGCGTGATAATCTCAGGACTTTGGCACGAGATTGCTTCGTCAAAACTTAGAGTTTTTTCTCACAATGACATTTCCTTAAAACCAACAGCTTACTCTTACCATATAGTTTTTCGCGTATAATTTCAATATTTTCTTCTAAAGCATAGTCATCTAATTTAGCCATCTCAATTACTATGATAGTGCCGTCTTTAAGCCAATTATTATTTATAAGCAATTTCATTATTTTAGGTACTATATCTTTATGATAAGGGGGATCAATAAATACAAGATCAAAAACCTTATTAGCTTTCGGTAGATTTAAGGCATTAAGATTAACGAAATTAACTCTATTTTCAATGTTTAGAGATTTAGCGAATCCTTCGGCTATTTTTAATGAGGATGTATCAATATCAATTAAGGTAACAAAACCTGCTCCTCTTGATAAGCTTTCAAAAGCAAGACTTCCGCTACCAGCGAATAAATCGAGTATATGAGTATTTTCGTTAAATAATTTATTACCGATAAACTCAGCAGAGGTTAATATACTAAATATTGCCTCTTTGAGCTTACCGGTGGAAGGACGATATTTGATATTTTTAGCGGTAGGTATAATTTGATTTCTATATTTACCGGATATTATTTTTAACACTTATTTAGTTATATGCTTCTTTTGTTGAATTTGTTTTTTTTCATCTTTTATTTTTTCGACAAATCCTTTGCCTTTAGTGTTAGGCTTAAATTTTGTTACAAATTTACCAGGCTCTGTTTGTTGTTTTTCTACAGTTTTATCTTTCTTTTCTTTTATTTCTACTTTTGGCGTTCCCTGGTTTAAATTATTTTGTACTTGTTTTAAAATATCTTGTTTTTTAGCTTTATCAATATTATTATTTACATTATTTAAATTTTCTTCTCTTTTCTTAGATTTTTCTGTTTCAGCTTCTTGTTTTGCTTGTTGTTTTTCTGTTACTAATTCATCAATATTTTCAGGAGGTGGTGAGATATATTTATCTATACTGCTAGTCAAATTTTCAAATGATTTCTGAAGATTGCGTAAAGGTTTTTGAGTAAGTTTATAAGTTCCGGTAGCGACTAGACCTCCAGCTAAAATACCTGCTCCTAGAATAACAGCTTTAGTAGCAAGGGCTGTGCCGGTGACCAATAATACAGGCATCGCTACAAAAGGTGCAGCTACTACGGCAAGACCTGCTACTACGGCAAGCCCTACTAAAAATTTCTTACTTGCTAAAAAATTTGTTACGCTGCTAATTCCTGATGTAGTAGTTTTAGCAATTTTTGTACAAAACTGTCCTACTCCGGTTTTCAGAAACCAACCGCTTTTTTCTCTTGCATGAATTTTATCTTGTAATTTAGCATGTTCGTTAACATTGACAGATGTTTTTTTACCATCTTTATCTTGGTGATCTAAATTCCCTTTAGCCTCACCTTTAGTATCATGCATCTTTGTAGCATCGTTGATTTTTGCTTTATCAAAATCTGCTCCTTCTTTATTAATTCCAGCTAGATTTGCTGCTTTTAGATTTGCTGCTTTTAGATTTGCTTCTTTAAGTATAGCCTCGGCTGCTTCTACTGCTTGCATATCGGCATCTTCAAGCACCGCTTTAGTGAAATCAGCTTTAGTAAGATCGGCACGCTGCATAATTGCTTTCTTAAAGTTAGCTTCCTTAGCATTAATATTTTTAGCAATAGCATCAGAAATATTTAATCCTTCAGCTTCTGCTTTTTCTAAAGTAGCATTACTTAACTTAGCAAATTGTGCAGTTGCATTAGTAAGCGTAGCGTTTGTAAGATCGGCATATTCAAGATTTGCTTTATCAAGCTTTGCTTTTGTTAAATCAGCGTTCTTAAGTTTAACACGCTGCATTATAGCTTCTCTTAAGTCAGCTTCTTTTAAAGATAGTATATTTTCAAATTCAGCATCGCTAAAATAGGCATTCCTTGCAGTTATGCCTTGCATGTTACATTGCTCTTTGAATTTTGCTTCTAACGCATGTGCATTATTCATAAAAGCATTTTCAAGAACAGTAGAAACGATATTTGCTTGATCTAGAAGTGCGTTATTTAAAACTACCCCCTGCATTTGAACTCTTTTCATATCTGCATAAGCAAGTGATATACCGGTAAGATTAGAGTTTTTCCATTCTGAATCTTTAATAATTAACTTTTCAGCATCGGCATTAACCATCATAACAGCATTAAATTTGCTATTTGTTACCTCTGCTTCAGATAAATCTACTTTAGACATGTAAGCTCTCGACATATCACTATTTTCAATTTTACTCTTTTTAAGATCAGCAAAAAGAAATCCCGCGTTACGAGCGTTAACATTTTGAAAAACGACATTTTGTAAATTAGCTCCTTCAAAATTAGCAAAATCTAAATTACAATTTGAGATATTAACATTTTCTAAATTAGCTGCAACAAATAATGTATTTTTCAGGTTAAGATTAGTAAGAGTTCTACCAGATAAATTAATTTCTGAAAGATCAGGAACTATATTTAAATCTTCTGAAAGATTTTTTTGCTTTCTAACAAATTCGGTAAGAGATAATTTTGTATCAGAGTGTTTTGCTGCTTCAGCTAAATATAGATCAAATTCAGCAGAAGTTAATTTTATATATTCTTTCGGCATCTCTAGTTCTTTGGCAGTTGAACCTATAACATATGAAGGGTCTAGTTTAACTTGTATTTCTTCATCTTTTAGCTGCTCAAAAATATCTGCAAGACCATTACCGCAGAACATTCTAAGATTAGCTAAAGCATATACTTCAGTTTCTAGTTTATTTACTTCATGCTGTAAGTTATTGATTTTTACTAGTTCATTGTGTCGATTTTGAGCAATAGTTTCGGCGCTATTCCAAAAAGCATTTAAAAAATTGGTAGCAATCCCAGGATTATCTAAATTTTGTTCTAAATCTTTTAACCCTTCTTGCTTAGTTTTTAGTTCTTTGGATTTAACTTCCCATAAAGTTTTTTCGTCTTCAGTAGCTAGAATATATTTCTTTTTGTTTGTAATTTCATCTATAACTATTTCTTTTATACGTTCTTTTTCTAAATCTTTATCTATATATTTATTTATTCTTTCAAGATCTGAAAAAGACAGTTTGATATCTCGTATTTTATCTTTTAGATTAGGGATTTTATAGTTATCATAATCATAATCTTTATAATTAAAGTCTGCGTAATGAAGATTTGCTCCTCTAAAGTCGGTACCGATAAATGTACAATCATTAAATTTTACATTTGTTAAATCTGAATCGCATAATATGGTATTTGTTAAGTCACAATTATTAAATACGGCATCTGTTAGTATTGTACCTTGGAAATTAGCATTGGTTAAATCTGCGTTAATTTCCATATTTTCTAAACTAGTGATGATAATTTTATCATTATCTTCAGCAAAATATTTCTTTTTGATAAAATCATTTAGTGAGACACTAGGGTTATCTTTTATATAACCAAGATAATCGTTTAAGTCTTTTTCTTCACATTTATATATATTAAGATTTGTCATATGTTTTCTATATGATTAGTTAAAATGCGTTAATAATAACACATTACTAATTATTTTTCCAGTATTGTATTATTTATTTCTTTATAAGCTCCGGGTTTTAGATTATCTATTGTAAAACTACCATATTGAATCCTAATTAATTTGTTAACTTTTAGTCCAAAATACTCGAATATTCTTCTAATTTCCTGATTTTTTCCTTCAAATAAAACTACTTCAAACCAAGAATTACTCTTATTTTGCTTAAGTAACTTTATCGAATGAGGATTATAGAATATCCCGTCAATTTCTAAATTTTTATAATCGCTTTTTAGTAGAATATCAGACTTCCCATATGCCCTAACATGATATACTCGCTTTAACCTATTTGAAGGTAGCTCAAACTGACGCGCTAAGTCACCGCTATTAGTTAGTAATAACAAACCCTCGCTATTTAAATCCAGCCTACCTATTGAAATTACACGAGGTAAACCGGTTAGTTGTTCAAACACCGTTTTACGAGATAAAGGGTCTTTATGAGTGGTAATTAAACCGACAGGCTTGTAATAAATCCAAAGCCTTGGTTTTTGCGATTGATTGATTAATATGCCTGATACTTCAATTTGATTACTGATATCAACATTTGTAGCCGGTGATAAAATTGTAATGCCGTCTACTTTTACCTGTCCTTCAGCTATCAGCTTTTCAGCATCACGCCTAGAACATATTCCTGCATTACTAATTATTTTGGCTAATCTCGGCATTTTTAAATATAGTAAATTTCATAGACATCTTTCTAAGTCAGCTTCTAGAAGTTATTTAGAAAGCTGTCTAATAAAAACATACAAAAATACCCTTAAAAAGCAATATTAATAATTTGACATAAATAATTAATATAATTATATTATATCGTTATATGTGCTTTAACAAAATTATACGAATGTTAATTTTACTTATCAAAACTTTTTCCTTTAAAATCTTATCTTCTTTTTTTAGCTGATTTTCTTTTTAGTAAAAATTACATACTTTTTTCTTCACTCTAAACTTCATTAAATTATGCAAAAACTTATTGGTTCAATCCTGTGAATTTCAGGTACTTGTATAGGTAGCGGTATGATAGCACTGCCTATGGTATTAGCAAAATTAAGTATAAAACATAGTATAATATTGATGTTTATAATTTGGTTTATAATGTATTATACTTCTTTAATTAACCTGGAGCTTAATCTTCAAGCGGGTAAAGGTTTAACACTTGGAGCATTGGGAAAATATTTTTCAGGACATACTGCTCAAATCATCGGTACGGTAAGCCTTAAGCTCCTTTCATATGCTTTACTTGCAGTATTTATATATGGGTGTTCTTCAATATTACAGAAGTTATTAGCTTTAGATACAAGTATAACTTATATAGGAGCATGGTATGTTATTATTAGCATTCTAATATTATTATTACCTCTAAAGTTAGTAGATTATATAAATCGAGTGCTATTTATCGGGTTGCTTATAATTGCAATTTTAGTTATTGGACTTGTTTCCATGATTCAGTGGGACAATTTACCTTTATTCTCACCAAATTATAAAGAAATATCTATATGGGGCGTAGTAACTCCGGTAGTTTTTACTTCGTTTGGTTTCTAAGTAATCTTCCATGTAGAAGTCAAGATTTAATCTTACAGACATTATAAAAATTAT
>NZ_MXAX01000253.1:0-11791 GCF_019249195.1 Rickettsia sp. TH2014
CTTTAAACTTCTGTTATATTCTTTCCAGTTGCAAACTTTTTGTAGCTTTGACATACACACTTGTGGTTAAGTTTTTTGTCGATTTACTACTTTTCTTAGTTCGCAGCTACTTTTTTTTATATCTACGCAACAAGGTCTTGCAGGAATGACGTTGTTACTTCGGAGGTCTATAATTCTCATCATGCTTTGCAAGTAATTGTCTTGCTATAAATTTTCCGTCCGATAATTGCCCTATGGCAATAATTCCTTGTCCTTCACGAAATAGAGCAGGGAGTACACCTTGATATAATATTTCTAAATCCTTAATATTATCGGTAATAACAAAACTTATTTTATCAGCAGCAATTTTATTTATTGAGTCTATTTTAACAAGACCGCCGACTCTTAACTCTTTACCTTGTTCTATTTCATTAATTTTTGACGGTGGCAAAAAAAAACTATATTTTTCTCTAAATTGTAAAGTATTATACTAATTCCAAGAGCTGCAGAGCAGAAACAAATAATTATTGTTATTAATCTATTTTTTGCTCTCTTTTGCATTTTTCAATAATTTGTAATTTAAGAAGCTTAAACCTAGTAATATTGCTAAAACTAAAAAAGTAAATAAATATGTAGTTAATATATAGTTACTCATTAATTGCCTTTCAAAAACTCCATAATTTCCTTAGGTGAAGAATCTAAATAGAAATGTTTCAGATATTTTCCGTTTGCATCGATTAAATAAGTAAAAGATGAATGATCGAGCATATAGTTCGGGTCGTCATCATCACCATTTACACGAGCATAGAAAACTTTAAATTTATCGGTTACATCTTTTATTTGCTGCTCGTTACCGGTAAGACCTATAAATTTCGGATGAAAATGTTTGAGATATTCTTTAAGTACTATAGGAGTATCACGTTTTGGGTCAATAGTGATAAAAACAGGTAGAATATCTATTTTATGTTTATTTAAAATTTCTACAATTTCCGTCATTTTATTTAGAGAGGTTGGGCATATATCAGGACAACTAGTAAATCCAAAATAAATTAGGCTTAAATTGCCTTTCAACTCATCACTATTAAATATCTCTCCATTTTGGTCTATTAGTTCAAAATCACTGCCGATTTTTACGTTATCTTCATAGATATTAACTTGACCAGCAAGCGGTTTTTTAGGCGTTCTTAAAGATAATAACAAATATAATGCTCCTACTCCTATTAATAAGCTAATTACGATAATTATTTTTATAACATTTGATTGCATTTTCATAATATATACTCGTTGAACTTGAAAAATTGGCTACATCGTCTTTGTGAGTCCTTGGATGCTCACGTATTAAATATACGCTCCGCTCCTCGGCTTACAGACTCCTTGCTCTTTTTCAAGTTGAACTTCGTATATCAACTCTTTATTTCGCAGGAGTATAATTCTTTTTTTCAAGAAGTTTAAAATTACGACATTTTGGTTGTTTTTACACAAGCCCTAGTTTTTTAGGTTTAAAATATTTCACCCAAATATCTATTAACAATTTAGTAATGATAATCGCCGAAAACATTGAAGATATAATCCCGATTGTTAATGCAACGGCAAAACCTTTTATTGCCCCGACTCCGAATATATAAAGTAAAAAAGCAACGATTAAAGTAGTTAGGTTAGAATCAAGGATAGTAGCAAACGCAGATTCAAAACCGGTTCTAATAGCATAAAGATTAGAAACTCCTTTATGCAGCTCCTCTTTAATTCTTTCATAAATCAATACATTAGCATCAACAGCCATACCCATAGTCAGTATTATTCCTGCAATTCCCGGCAGAGTTAAAGTAGCCTGGAAAAGTGAAAGTAAAGCTAGAATATATAACAATGCAAGGCTTAGAACTATATTGGCAAATAAACCAAGTACACCGTAAGACCAAACCATAAATATACAAACTGCTATAAACCCTATAAGTCCTGCTTTTTTGCCCGACTCTATAGAATCAGCACCTAAATTTGGACCTATACTTCTCTCTTCAATAATTTTAAGTGGGGCAGGGAGCGAACCGGCTCGCAATAATAGCGCAAGCTCATTTGCCGACTCAACGGTAAAATTTCCTGTTATTATACCGCTTCCGCCCATAATTGCTCCGTTTATCGTTGGAGCACTTAGTAATTTATTATCTAAAACTATAGCAAGGCGTTTACCAGTATTATTTTTGGTTATTTCACCGAATATTTTACTACCTAAATTATTGAAAGAAAAAGCAACTACCGCCTGCGAATTTTGATCAAAAGAAGCTGAAGCGGTTGTAAGCTGATCGCCACCTAAAACGACTTTTTTCTTTATAACTACATAATACTCACCGTGATTTTCGTTATCACCTTTAACAAGCATTGAACCTACCGGAACATGTCCTTTTACCGCTTCTTCGATATTGGCATTTTCATCAACTAAATGAAAAGTTAGCTTTGCAGTTTTTCCTAATATATTCTTCAGGTAAGAGGGATTTTCTTCGCCTGGAACTTGCAGTAATATATGCTTATCGCCTTGCTTCTGTAGTGTTGGCTCTTTAGTGCCGGTACTATCAACTCTCATGCGAACGATTTCAATAGATTGGTCTACTACCTTATTAAGTAAGTTATTTAATCTAGATTCGCTGTAGCTAAGCTTTATTTTATTTTCATTTACTTCAGCGATAATTTCCGGATCGATTTTATTAATTATTTTCTTTAACGGCTTTAATTCCTCAGGCGACCTTATTTCTAATCGAATGCTATTTTGTTTAACTAACAGATTTTTATAGCCGATTTTATCCTCACGAAAATTTTTGCGTAAAGTGTCGGCAAGGTTTTCCATTGAATCATTTAAGTAGGTGTCAAAATCAACATCAAGTAATAAATGAGCTCCTCCTCTAAGGTCAAGCCCTAGATTTACTGAATCATGAGGCAGAAACTTAGAATTTACCTGCATAAAATTAGGTAAGGCACAAATAACCGCAAAAACCGTACATATAATTGAAAGAAAAATTTTCCATTTAGGAAGATCTTGCACCGCTTACCTTCTTATCTTTTTTTGTTATTTTCTTTTTTTTACTGCTACTTCTTTTGTACGACTTGTTATATCAACAATAGCACTTTTTAAAGCTTTAATACGTACATCTTTAGCTATTTCGATTTCAATATTATTGTCATTTTCACTTACTTTAGTCACAATACCGTAAATGCCGCTATTTGTTAGAACTTCTTCACCTTTTTTAACTTCACTTACTAATTTCTCTCTTTCTTTGCGTCGTTTTTCTTGCGGACGTAATAATAAGAAGTAAAATACGGCAAAAATTAAAACCATCGGTATTAAGCTTGTTAACCCTGATTGTAAAGAATTTGTTTCTACTGGCATTACCTCAGTTTCCTGTATCTCTATAGTGTCGTTATTATTTGCCTGATTATCTTGCGTATTTGCTGACATATGTAATTTCCTAATTGTTGCAATAGTCTTCCTATATAACCTCTTTCTAAAGGTATACGTCAATCCGGTACTCGTATCCTCACGTACTTTTTTGTACGTTGTGGTGCTGCGTGCCGTGTTTCCTACAAATTTATCCTTATTAGCTACATTATGCAAGAAGTCTAATAAAATAAAAATAGCTAGCTAAACGCTTTTATGCAAGGGTAAAATAAAAATATAAAGTTAATCAAAGGTAATGCATTATATTTAAATGTATTTTATATTATTATAAGTCATCACAAAACCGATAAATGGATATTTTTATGACAGTTATAACTACTAGAATTTCTAATGAACTAGATATTATACTTTCTAATGTTGCTAAGGAAATCGATAGACCAAAAGGATATATTATACGTAAAGCTATAGAAAGTTATATAGAAGCAAAAGCAGATTTGTTAATTGCTCTGTCTCGTATAGAAAAAGGGGAAGAAGTAATTTCATTAGAAGATATTAAGAAAAAATATGATTTGGAAGATTGAATTTATGATAAACTTACTGATGTCATGTGTGAAAGGGAGTTGTGTCCTGGACTGATTTTCCGTCATTGCGAGCGAACGTTAGTGAACGTGGCAATCTCAGGAATTTTGCCTGAGATTTCTTCATCGACGCCTATGACGTCTTCTCGCAATGACAAAAACGAATAATATTGAAAAATCACTGGAGCGGGTGAAGGGATTCGAACCCTCGACTTCGACCTTGGCAAGGTAGCGCTCTACCCCTGAGCTACACCCGCTTAAATATGAGGATATCAGAAAATAAATTTTAA
Source organism: Rickettsia sp. TH2014 (assembly GCF_019249195.1). Lineage (NCBI taxonomy): Bacteria > Pseudomonadati > Pseudomonadota > Alphaproteobacteria > Rickettsiales > Rickettsiaceae > Rickettsia > Rickettsia sp. TH2014. Next base: position 4,233 of record NZ_MXAX01000253.1, read on the forward strand.
CCGATAATTTAATTCTTTTTTGCTGCAAATTATAAGATTTTTTTGAAATATTGATAATATTCCTTCAAACATCTTATGAATTTTCACTAAAAAAGCTCTTTAATTACTAATTAAAATTTATTTACCGATATCCTCTAACAACGGCGTTTTAATGTAAAAAGTTTAAGGGGATCAAAATTAATTACATATAAAACACCTTAGTGCTTTTTAATCTAAGCGAATCTGAATATAAGTAATTATAAGATAAATTGCAAGTATTAAATTAGAAATTTATTGGCATTGCTAAATAAAGATAGATTATTTAATAAATCAATACCATTGCAAGGAAATTACAAAGTAATTGACTAAGTAATCTAGTTAAAAACTCTGTAAACTAGTATTTTTTTATTATTTTCTTAAATTGATACGCTCCTTTCAGTCGCTCAGCTCATTACGACATTTATCTTTAGTTAGTAATGCTATAAAATCTAATTTTTTTAAATTGACTTTTATTTTTATATAAAACAAGATAGTTCTTTATTAATTTTAACTAATCTGTAAAAAGCATGTTAAGTTACCTAAAAGAGCAAAAGAGTTTAGCTCGTAATCAAAAAGAAGCAATAGGGCTACTATCGATAGGTACGTTTCTTGAATATTTTGATCTCATGCTTTATGTACACATGGCGGCACTACTTAACGAGCTATTTTTTCCTGAAGCTGATGCACGAGCTGCTTCTCTATATTCCGCCATCGCATTTTGTTCAACTTATGTGTTTAGACCTATCGGAGCTTTAATATTCGGTTGGATAGGAGATACTATAGGTCGTAAATCAACTGTTGTTATTACAACTTTTTTAATGTCGCTTTGTTGTCTTATAATGGCTAATTTAAAAACTTATGCCGAAATTGGTATTACGGCAACTTTTGTAGTAACTGCATGTCGGATTGTTCAGGGGATGTCTTCTATGGGGGAGGTAGTAGGTGCTGAGCTTTATCTAACCGAAATGACCAAAATTCCTCAACGTTATTGGGTGGTGGCTTCGCTTGTTATTTCTGTAGATTTAGGTATAACCATGGCATTGGCAGTAGGAACGCTTGTTACTTCTTTTGGGTCTGATTGGCGTATGGCATTTTGGTTTGGAGCAGTTATTGCTATAGTTGGTGCTGTTGCAAGGACAAATCTTAGAGAGACTCCGGATTTCATTGATGCAAAAAGACGAATAAAGAAAACTGTAGCACAAGCGGGGATAGATAGTAATAGGCTAAAATCAAGTCCTATTTGGAGTGAAAAAATTAATAAAACAACAGCAATAGCTTTCTTTTTTATACATTGTGGAGCACCATTATGGTTTTATATTTTGTATATTTATTGCGGTAATATACTAAAAAATTCATTTAATTACAGTGCTGCTCAAGTAATTCATCAAAATTTTATTGTTTCCATTGTAGAATTAATGAATACAATAATTCTTACTTATTTAGTTTGTAAAATACATCCTCTAAAAATCCTTAAAGTAAGATTAATAATATTTTCTATTGTAGCTATTATGTCTCCTATCTTACTAAATAATATCTCAGTTGCTACTGAATTATTTTTATTCCAATTATTTATTGCATTATTTGCACCTACTACTTTTCCGGCAGGGGCAGTGTTTTATGCAAGATTTCCGGTATTAAAACGTTTTACATGTGGTAGTTTTATATTTGCTTTATCAAGAGCTTTAATGTTTGCAGTTTCTTCTTTTGGAACAGTTTACTTGATAGATTATTTTAATCACTGGGGATTGTTATTCTTTATTATTCCAATTCTAATCGGTTATACATTTGGAGTAAATCATTTTATAAAGTTAGAGAAGGAAGCAGAAAGTTATTATTAGAAAAAGTTTTTTGTCTTTCAAGCTCACTATTAAAAACTTTTAGGCATAACTCAGCAAACTCTTGCTCTAGTTTATAATTTATATTAGCAGCGACCAAAAGAAAATTTATTAAAGTCTCTTCAATAATTTTTCTCGCTTTCTCAGATGATTTAACTCCCAAAGTTTGCACATTATGAATTCGATCAAATAATTTTATTAATGCCGTATTGTATCTTTTCTCTTTAATTAGTAAGTTTAGGCTTTCTCCGCTACTTATCTTCCCGTAAGATTTAATTCTAGTTAGACCTTCTACGTGTTTTGCTACTTCCGATCCAAAAATTTCGGTAATTGCTTCTTCAGTTAATTCGGTGTCTTCAATAGTATCATGAAGTAAAGCAGCTTGCAGCATAATAACGTTATAAAGCTTAGGTGCTTCTTCAGCTACAAATTCAGCAAGCATAATTGCTACCTCAATTGGGTGCGAATAATAAGGATCGCCTGATTGACGCATTTGAGAACCGTGATATTTACGTGCATAGTAGATACCTTTTTTGATTTCAAGGATATCTATAGGATTTTCTACTTTAGTATTTAAATATTCGAGTTTATCAAGTAGTTTTTTACTATAAACACAAATTTTAAACTTTTCTTTCCAAGAGCTTAGATCTTCCATAAAAGTTATTTCTTATTTCATTATAATTTATGAGCTATTAATTAAAAAATTTTAATAATAAATAGCTGCAGATTAAAAATTATTGTTATATAATTTTAAATATTAATCCTAAAGTCAAAATGTAACTATGTCAAACCGTAATAGTCTAGAAGTACAAGAGTATGCGCAATCTAGCTCCTTGAATAATACTAATCTAACTGCATCACAAGGTGAGTTAATACTAACTGTTGCAAATTTATTGTTCAAAGACTCGAATATCAATAATAATAATCAGAATATACCAAGAGATAATAATATATCTTATGAGAATAATATTAATAATATTACCGAGTCTGAAAATCAGGATATAAGTTGCGGTATATGTAAATGTCTTGGAGCTATAGCTACTGTTTGCTGTAATGTGTATGTATTTTTATCTGAATAGATATCACACTAAAAAAATATGAGCAAGGCTTAAGAAAGTTAGGAAACCTAGAGCATCGGTTATGGTTGTTAGAAATACGCCAGAGCCTGCAGCGGGGTCTATATCAAAATAATGCAGTATTATAGGAATAGCAGAACCGAATAATCCGGCTACTAAAAAATTTAAAATAACTGCAATAGCAAAAATAACGCTAAGATTTAAGTCAAGCAACATCACAAAGCTAAGTCCTGCTCCGATAATTGCAAGTACAAAACCGTTAAAAGCCGATACGGCTATTTCTTTTAATATAACTTTATTGACATTATTATAATGAATATCTTTATTAGCAAGAGCTCTAACCGTAACGGTCATAGCTTGTGTTCCGGCATTTCCGCCCATTGAAGCTACAATATGCATAGTGGCTGCAAGCGTTACAAGTTTTGCAATAGTGTCGTTAAAATGGTTAATGATAAGTGAGGTCATGCAGGCAGTGATTAGATTAACAAAGAGCCAAGGAAAACGATGTTTAACGGTATAAAATACATTGAAGAAAGTATCTTGAGTATGTACCCCGCTTAATGATAATATATCTTTTCCTGCTCGTTCTTCGATAATATAAATTATATTATCGATTGATACGCTACCTACTAACTTACCGCTTTTATTTACTACCGGTACGATAGTTAAGGCGTATTGTCTAAAAATAAAGCTTAGTTCATTTAAGTCGGTAAAAGCATCTGCGAGCTTAAAATCTTTGCTCATCAAATCTTTTATTAATTCATTTTTTTTGTGTTTAATTAGCGTGCTAAGAGAAATAATACCGATAGGGCGTAATTTATTATCTGTAACGATTGCCGCATAAAAGTCATTCTTTACGTTTTTGATAAAATTTAATGATTCTTCGACCGTCCATCCTTCTTGAAGATTAATAAAATCTCGCTCAATTACTCTGCCTACCGTATTTTCGGGATATGTACAACCTACGGTAATTTGGTGTTTTTTTTCTTTAGTAAGATTACCTAGAATAAGATCTTTTATATCATCGTCTAGATCGATTACTACTTCAATAGCATCTTCTATAACTAGCTTATTGATTAATTCCGCAGATTTTTTTATGCCTAAAGTTTCTATTATTAAAGGCTTACTATAAGCATTTAACGATACTAACGTTTCAGGCTTAATTACATCCTGTAATAAAGGAATAATTATTTTATATGTTTTATTGTTAAGATTATCTAAGAAATCAGCTAAATCGGCATAATGAAGCGTGGCCAGCCTGCTTGCAGCAGCATCATAATTATGATCTTCTATCAGATCATTAATTTGATCAAAAATCTCGACAAATTGATCATGATGATCCGGTAAGATGCTTTTAAATATGTTGAAATTAGGCATGACCTATTTACCTAATAGTTTATTATAGACTTATTATAATTAGTTAAAGCTGGTTAGCTAGGCTTGGCACAGAATTGTATACAATTTGATAATCAATATAAATCACAGAGTACAAATAAGCAATAGTTTTTTATTTATCAGAAGATCCACAGTGGATAATGTTGACAAGCTTAATATGTTAATTATATCCTTAAATTAGTATATTTTTATTAAGATATTAGAAGGGGGTTTATGAATAATCAGGAAGAATTATTGATTGGTGCAATTCTGGATGATGATCTAGAAAAGGTTCAAAAGTTATTACAAGCAGAGGTTAACCCTAACATATTAGATGAATATGATAATCCTTGCATTTATTCTGCTATAACAAATAAAAATTTAGATATAGTTACTACTTTATTAGATAAAGGGCTAATCCGAATGCAATTGACTATGATGGAAACCCTACAATTGTAAGGGTTATAGAAACAAAAAATTTAAGTATCCTTAATGCTTTTTTAGATAAAGGAGCCGACCCTAACTTTCAGCCTTCCGGCAAAAATCCTATTCTTCTAAAAGCTATAAATAGCAATAACTTAGATATCTTTAATGCTCTAATAAATAAAGGAGTGAGTCCAAATGCATTGGACTTAGAGGGAAATCCTATTATTTTAAGAGTTATAAAGTCAGAAAAAGTGAAGATGGTTAATGCTTTATTAGATCAAGGGGTCGACGTTAATCAATTGGATAAAGACGGCGCTCCAATTTTATTTTCAGCTATAAATACTAAAAACTTAGACATAGTTAGATCTTTAATAAATAAAAATGCCGATATTAAGCTTACGGATAAAAACGGTAATACTGCTCTAGATATTCTATTAGAGCGTAAAGGAAATGTAGATATAGCTTTACTATTTGTAGAAAATGCTAAAGAACAGACCGTAGAAAAAATTCTTAATTTAAGGAACAATAACGGAGAAACTCTTTTGCATTTAGCCGCCCAACAAAGAAATAGAGAAATATTTGAGAAATGCCTAGATTATTATTTAAAATTTAATCACACAGTCAATATTACTGATAAAACCGGAAATACCCCGCTATATTGGAGCAAATTATTTGGACATACCGAAATCTCTGATATATTAACTAAGTGTGCAGAAGAACAAAATGAAACGACATATACAAAACTTACTAGAACAGAGCGTTTTGAAGATTTGCCACCAAGACCTAAAATTGTATTAAGCTATAATTCCCAAGTTGGAGGGGAAGTTGCAAATGAAGCAAAAGATATGCTTATTTATCAAGGGGGAGTTCTAGAATATATTGATTATAGAAAAATAGTACCTGAATCAGCTAACAAAGAGAAGAAGATTAATAAAGAGGTAATAAATGAAGCAAAGCAAAAAGCAAAAGAACTTTTAACTGATAAAGATGCTCTAGTAATTCTGGGTAATAATGCCTCAGTTGATCCGGAAGTAGCTAAGCAATTTGGAGGAGAAGTAACCTTAAATGATGGTAAATTTGATTTTGCACGTTCTCTTGCTGAAATGGTTATGGCGGAAGTTGCTATAGAAAAGGGATACCGATAATGGGAATTTGCGGAGGGCATAAATTATTAATACCTATCTTAGAGGGAAAATAGTTGATATGCCTGATCATAAACATGATTCTATAATTATTGAACCTACTTCAGAATTAGCATCAATAATAAGAAAGAAGTCTACTGTAAAAGAAATACCGAATCAAAGCTTTTGGGGTAGTCATAATAATGTAGTAACAGAAGTAGGTGGAAAAGATCGATTAATAGACAAAAAAGAGTTACTAAAAGTATCAGCTACCACCAAACATGGCGAAATAGAGGCAACGGAATCACAGTTCGGAGCTCCAATTCGCGCTTTTCAATTTCATCCTGAAGTGTCTAAACGAAAGCTTACATATTCAGTTGAAGAAATGATACGTGATAAAAAAATCTTCGCATCATTTGTACAATCGGCCCAAACATTTGCTAATAAGAAAAAGCTAGGAGTAGAAGTGTCAAAACAAAAAAGCTTTAGAGCCATGATCTCAGAACAAAGAGAAGAGAAACCTACAGCAAGAGGTCGTTAATTTGACTTTGTAAAAAACCGGTGAGTGGTGCGGTCGAGAAGACTTGAACTTCCAATCTTTTTACAGAACAGCACCCTCAATGCTGCGCGTCTACCAATTTCGCCACGACCGCTTAAGTTTTACTCTATAGCAGATTATGAGTAAAATATCAATAGGGTTGTTGTTTATCCGTCATTGCGAGCGACTAAAAGGAGCGTGGCAATCTCAGGACTTTAGCACGAGATTGCGTACGTACAAAACTTACAGTTTACCCTCGCAATGACGATAAAGCTATTTAAGACAAACTCACTACAAAACTAGGTATAATCGATTGTTTAATAGCAGCTTTTGTTAAATTATCCAGTTTTTCATCACTATTATCAAAATTACTATGATATTCTCTAGAATTTCCGGTTAACACTAGGCCAGAATCTATACCAAGGCGATTTGCTGCAAGTATATCGGTATAGAAAGTATCGCCTATCATTAACATACGTTCTTTAGGGGTATTATGACATTCTTTTAAAATCTTGCTATATATATCTTCATATGGCTTACCGCTATAAATTACTTTTCCGCCAAACTGCTCTATTTTTTCGGCATAATAACCGCTACAATATCTATAAATACCGTGTTGATTTATTCCAAGGTCAGGATTGGCACAAATATTAACCATTTTACGTTGTACAACAATTTTAAATAACTCATCGAATTCGTTTAAATCTAAATTTTCGTTCTCGTCTCTGTAAATAGTCATTAGGAAAATATTAGCTTTGTTAATATCATCAGTGATAGGACATTGAATTCCGTTTATTATATCATTTTCTAAATGTCCTAGGTGATATATTACCGGTTTTTCAATACCGAATCGTTCTTTGCTTTCTAGGATCATTTGCGCAGCTATTTCACCTGAGCTAATAATCATTTTAGGTAGCACGTTTACTCCCCAAGATTTAATTGTTTGGTGCAGCGAAAAAATATTTCGTGGAGCATTAGTAACAAAATATACTTTTTTCCGTTTAATAATTTCATTAATATTTTCTACGGCGCCCGGATAAGTATGTCCTCCTTCGATTATTACACCCCAAAGATCAAATAAAAACACGTCATAATCATCGATTACGTCGAAAATATTTTTTAACTTTAATGTATTCATTTATTGGTCATGCCTCCATATTGCAGTTACACC